>NZ_MTPV01000059.1:0-103528 GCF_002009585.1 Arthrobacter sp. SRS-W-1-2016
AAGGCGGCGAGGGTGCGCGGCATTTCGGTGACCAGCGCCTTCGCGAGTCCGAGGAGCCGGGATCCTTTGGCGGGGGATTCCCGCCGGGCCAAAGCCACCTGGGCTGCGACGCCGCGTCCGCGTTCGTCGGCCGGGACCCCGGCCGCGGCGTCGGCGCTGCGCTGGACGGCGTCGAACGCGACCGCGATCCTCGCCTGCGCGGCCGCTGCCGCGGACTTCAAATCTTCCAGGCCACGCAACTGGTTGATCAGTTCGGCGCCGTCAACTGGTGCCGTGCCGTTCGGGAGGTCTGGCCGGAATGAGGTCACGGCATCGATCAAGTCCCGCACCCAGGCACCCGACACCGGACCCGCACTGCCCGCTGGCGCGCCCGTCCCCATCAGCTGCGTTCCCCGAGTCCCCTCCATAACCAAAGCATTCCAGAGGGGTACGACAGTAATGGGCTCAAAAAGCCCTCCCCGCCCAAAAACAGGAAAATTAGTAGAACTTTTTCGGGACCGCTGAGGGGCCACGGCCTTGCAATTAGAGCTTGCCCGCAGTCCCGCATGGTTACCCTGAAGGGGTGACTCGTACACGTCGACTGAGCGTCGTCCTGATCTTGAACCTGGTGCTGGTGGCCGGGTTGCTTGTTGTGGGGATCTCGGCGAATTCTTTGGGCGTGCTCGCGGAGGGCGTGGACTACCTGGCAGATGCTGCCGCTATCGGGGTGTCCTTGTTGGCCGTCCGGGTGTCGAAGCTGCCGCCGACCCCCACGCGTCCACGCGGGTACCCAATGGCCACCACGTGGGCTGCAGGGGTCAACGCTGGCTGGTTGCTCGTCTTGAGCATCGCGATTCTGGCGGGCGCCGCCGGACGGCTCATCACCGGCACCAGCGAGGTTCACGGACTGCCGGTGCTCATCGTCAGCGGGATTGCCGCCGTCGTGATGTTCGTCGGCGCCCTCATCCTCGGCGGTGACGACGGCGGTGACGACGGCGGTGACGACGGCGGTGACGACGACGGCGACGGCGGCAACAAAGCCGGCGGCGACCTGAACATGCGTGCCGTCCTTCTTGATACCGCCGGCGACGCCGCGGCTGCGGCCGGGGTGGCACTGGCCGGTGCCGTCATCTACGTTACGCAGGGCCTTTATTGGCTTGATCCAGTCGTCGCGGCGATCATTGCCCTTGTGGTGGGATATCACGCGGTCCGTTTGCTGATCGAAATCTTCGGGGCACTGAGGGCGCATCGACGCAGTGGCTCGCGGCCATGAGCGCCCCGGCGATGCGCGGGACCGAACGGGTGTTGCGGATAGTCCTCGCGATTGCGATCGTCGGCGGACCCTTGGGCTACCTCGTTGGCGGGCTGCTAGCCCCGGCCATCCACACTTCCGGAGCCTCAACTATTGACGCGAATGCGACGGCTGATCCGGTCACGAACGCCGTGCACGTGGCAGCGTTCGTGATCGCCTCGTTCCTGCTCCCCGCTGGAGCCGCCGGCCTCGCCTACCTCTGTTACCGTCGCATGCCGTGGCTCGCCACGATCGGTGGGCTGCTGGGCGTGGTGGGCTGGCTGCCATTCTCTGCCTTGGCCGCCTTGGATGATCTCGCGAGCACCATGGCTCAGCTTCGGGACGGCGGTTCTTATGCGGCGTTGCTGGATCAGTTCACCAATGACACGGTCATGAACACGTATCTGGTGGTCTACGTTGTTTGCCACTTGGTTGCCTACGTGCTGTTCGGAATCGGGTTGTACCGGGCGGGGGCCATCCCGCTTTGGGCGGCTTGGGCGATGATCGCCAGCAGCCCCCTGACGATCGTCGCGTTCGCTTTCCACGACGGCGGCCGCACCGCCGTCGGCGTTGTTGCGCTGGCCTTGTTGCTGATCGGCGGCCTGCCGGCAGCTCAGGCCATGGTCGCAGCCCGACGCCGGACCCTCCCGTGACAGGGCCGCGTTCTCAACCGGCCGTAGGGGCGCTCAGTCCGCCGGCTGAGCCGTGGCCGAGGACTCTTGACTTCGTGCCTTGTGGAGCCGGTATTCGCGGGCGGTGATCCAGACGATGAAAATATCGAAGGCGGTCAGGAGGACAAGGCCCCAGGAGAAGGCCACGGCGATCCGGTAGCCCTGGTAAAGGATAAAGACCAGCAGGAACGCGATCATCCACGGGTAGGCCCAGAGCTTGTCCTTCAGGACGGCCCAGACCAGGACGATTTTGACCAGGCCGTGGAGCAGCAGGTAGATCGCGCCGAACACTGATGCCGATACCGAGAGGTTCGAGCTCATGTGCACCAGGCTGTTCGCCACGAAGTCGTGGGGATCCTGGGCGAGTTCATGCTGGGTGAGGAACCTGACCAGATCACCGATTTGTTTGGGCGTCACCAGCAAAAGAAGGACGCCGCCGATCAGTTCCAGAACACCGTCCAGGCCCTTCAGGACGAGGCTCACGCGGAATGTCCGGTCGAGCAGGGTTGTTTGAGCCGATTTCGTTGTCATGACACTTCCCTTCGGTACCTCAAGATACATTCTTTCCTATGTCCCTCTCCTCTGAGCCCGCACGAGGTTTCGCCATTGAAACACAAGGCCTGAGCAAGCGCTTTGGCAGCCAAACCGCCGTCGAGGGCCTCACCATGCGTGTGCCGGCGGGAGCCATTGCGGGTTTCATCGGTCCCAACGGGGCAGGCAAGACGACTACCATCCGCCTGCTCCTCGGGCTGGTGCGGCCGGACGCGGGCAGCGCCACGGTTCTGGGCCACTCACTCGCGGAACCCGAGCGCTACCTGCCGCGCGTCGGAGCGCTGGTCGAAGCGCCGGCGTTCTATCCGGGCCTTTCAGGGCAGGCCAACCTGGAGGTGCTTGCCCGCCTTGGAGGCCATCCCGGATCCCGCGTGGCCGAACTGCTGGAGGTGGTGGGACTCTCCGATCGGGCGCGAGACCGGGTCGGGACGTATTCGCTGGGTATGAGGCAGCGCCTTGGGGTGGCGATGGCCCTGCTGCCCGATCCGGAGCTGCTCATTCTCGACGAGCCAGCCAATGGCCTTGATCCCCTCGGCATCATCGAAATGCGCGAGATGCTGCGCCGTTTGGCCGGCCAAGGGAAGACCATCCTGCTCAGCAGTCACTTGCTTGGCGAATTGGAACAGCTCGCTGACTGGCTGATTATGCTCAATCAAGGGAAGGTCCTGTTCTGCGGGCCGGCGCGGGAGCTGTTGGCCCAGCGCGTCGAAGTAGTTGTCGAGTCCCAGGACGCGATCCAGCTGGATGTGGTGGCCCGGATTGCTGGCGACGCCGGTCATGCGGTCACGAGGGAGGACGGAGTCTTGCGCATCGCTTGTCCTGCCGGTTTTGCCGAGACCTTGAACCGGATGGCCAAGGAAGCCGGCGCGCCGGACCTGACCCTCCGGGTACGGGAAGCCAGCCTCGAGCAGCTGTTCCTGGCTTTGATCAAAGGAGACCACCCATGATTTCCGTGATCCGTGCGTTCCGCAGCGAAGTGCCCAAGTTCCGCCGCTGGAGTGTTTTGGCGGTCGCGGGAGCCATGCTGGTGGTGAGCGCTTTTATCGCTTATCTGACGTTCCACCAGATCGCATCCGGAGCCACGGGGCGTGAGATGACAGGCCTGATTGCCGCGTTCCCCACACCCCAGGGATTGGTCTCGATCATTGGCCAGGCCCGATCCTTGATCATTGCCATCGCGCTGGTGATGGTGACGGCCAATCTCGCCGCGGAATGGTCCCAAGGGACGCTGCGCAACTTGTTGGTCTGTGAGCCGCGCCGGCTGCGGTGGTTGGCGGGCAAGATGCTGGCACTGGTGCTTTTCGTGCTGCTCTCGATGCTGCTCACCCTGCTCATCAGCGGCACATTCATCCTCGTGGTTGCCCAAAGCCAGGGGATTCAGACGGCTGCCTGGACCTCTCCGGAGGGTCTGCGGGTCTTCCTGGCGTTCTTGGGCAATGAGGCGCTGTGCCTCGTCGGGGTGAGCGCCCTGGGCATGCTCATCGCCATACTCACCCGTTCGGTCGCGGCCGGCGTCGGAATCGCCCTGGCCTACATCCTGGTGGTCGAAGGCATCATCGCGGTGGTATTGCCGCAGGTCACCCAGTGGTTCCCGGGCCGGGTGTTCAACACCATTGTTGGGACCACTGTGCCCCTGGTTGGCCCGGCCCCGCCCCAGGGCTATCCGGCGGCCCTGGGCGCAGCACTCTTGTGGATTGCCGTCTTCGTTGTGGTGAGCGCCGTCGTTTTCCCACGCCAGGACGTCAAAGCGTGACGGATCGAGCGCGAGGCGAGGCTTCCGGCGTCGTCGGCAACGAGCGCCTCACCGCACTGACAGGTGCGGTGGTGCTGGTGCTGTCGGTGGCGGAGATCGCTACTGTTCCGACCCTGGGCAGCCTGATGGTGGCCCACTTCTTCGTTGGAGTGCTTCTGGCGGGCCCGGTGGTGGCCAAGACGGCCAGCACCGGCTGGCGCTTCATTCGCTACTACTCGCGGGACCCCGCCTACCGCCGCAAGGGGCCGCCCCGGCCACTTCTGCGAGTGATCGCTCCTCTGCTCGTCGCGTCGACGTTCACGCTGATCGGCAGCGGGATCGCCTTGGCCGTCACCGGACCTGCCCCGGAGATCCTGGTCCGGGTGCACGTTGTCAGCTTCTTGGTCTGGCTCGCCACTCTTGCAGTGCACGTCTTCGCCTACGTGAGGCGGGTACCCCGGCTAATAGCCGACGACTGGCGCCCCACCCCGCTGCAGAAGCGCGGGAAACCCGAGCGGTCGCGACGCCGGATGCGCCTGACAGCCAACATTGCGGCCCTCGCGCTGGCCGGGATCCCTGCCGTGCTGCTTCTGCCGACAGCCGCATCATGGGAAGGGTGGCGCGGTCAGGCCGTGACCGGGCCTGGGGTCCTCGCCGTCGTAGTGTGCATCGTGACCGCGGTTGCGGTGTTGCTCAAGCGTCGATGAACTCAGATATCGCTGAGCCCGACCCCTGAGTCATCGAGGCAAGGCGAGCGTTTTCCGGCCGGGGCGCCGATGGATCTGCGGCAGACGCAGGGATGTCCTGGGACTGAGGGCATCGATAGCCAGATAAACCGTTCCATTTTGTTGTAGATGCCGAAGTGCAAAACCGCACCGTCCAGCTTCGGTGCGAGCTCGCGGCTGACACTGATCGCTATTTCCCGTCCGTCGTTCAGGCCGGCACCGGACTCGTGGCCGGGCAGTTCGGTGACGAGGCACTCGAGGTACTTTTTGGGCTCCGTCCGGGAGAAGTAGAGGCCTTGTTTGCGGCAGCCACCAGAACCCTGGTAGCAGTGCAGGGTTCCACCGAACACGTCGATCATGTGCACTGCTTCCACCGTCACGGTGAAGCTGCCGTGGCCCGGGATCTGAACCCCGACGCCGGTGAGGCTCGCCATGGCACGCTGCTGACTCAAACTTCTTCCAAGACGTCGGCGTGGTGGTGGCGCGGTATTCCGTCAAGGGAGTGCTCGGCCTGGAAGATGGCGTCAGTAACGAGCTGGCGGACGTGCTCATTCGCCAGGCGGTAGAACACGCGGGTCCCCTCTTGCCGAGTGGTCACAACACGCCCGAGGCGCAATTTGGCCAGATGTTGGGATACCGCCGCCTGTGATTTATGGACCAGTTCCGCCAGTTGAGTGACCGGTAATTCACCGTCGCGCAGCGCAAGAATGATCCGAACGCGCGTGGCGTCGGCGAGCATCGCAAACACCTCGACAGCTAGCTCGACGTACTGGCTGTCCGGCTCACGTCCGCACACGGCGTTATCTGCATTCATGCTTATATTGTTTCATACGAACACAATGAGGTATATATATTGAGCAAGGTGCCGTTCGTTAGCTGAGGCTCCTTCGCGGAAACATGCCAGCGACCCCCAACGTCGAGAGACGCCCCGGGTCAGGACAGGCCGCCCCGGCATTAAGGGGTGGCCCCGATTGGCTCCCGGAACGCCGGGTTCACGCCGCGAAGTGCCAAAGGTCTTACGAGGAGGGGCAACCGCCGGGTGGGACGCCCGGCCTCCTCCCTGGCTGTGCAGAGCGCCGATTGGAGGTGGTCACCGTATGAGTGATGATCATAAACGATCCAACGGTGCCGCCTCGACGCGGCACTGAATCCAGCTTCTGACGCGGGTTAAGCCTGCGCATGTCTCCCCCCACTAGTCGCCCGCGACTCCACCCGGCTGCCACGAGGGCAGTGCGCTCCGCATGCTACGGGTGGATGTCTTCATGTCCCGGGAAGGACACCCCATGCCCATCAACATCCCCACGGGTCCGCAGCCCACCATGCCTGCGGCACATAAAGCGCCGGCATCCCTTGACAGCGCGCACATCGGCGACATCAAGGGCGCCTTCGGCACCATCAAGGTTGATCAGGAAGGTTCCGGCAGCGGTTGGAAGACCAAACTGAAGACTCTCCTCGCCGTCGTGGGTCCTGGCCTCATCGTTATGGTCGGAGACAACGACGCCGGAGCGTTCGGCACCTACACCCAGGCCGGCCAGAACTACGGCACCTCGCTGCTATGGACGCTCCTGCTGCTGGTTCCCGTCCTCTATGTCAACCAGGAAATGGTGCTCAGGCTCGGCGTCGTCACCGGCGTCGGGCACGCACGCCTCATTCTGGAACGGTTCGGCAAGTTCTGGGGCGCGTTCAGCGTGATCGACTTATTCATCCTGAACGCCCTGACGATCGTGACGGAATTTATCGGTATCAGCCTCGGTCTTGACTACCTGGGCATCCCGAAAGTCATCGGCGTCCTCGTAGCGGCCGCCGTCATCATCGGGGCGGCCTCCACAGGGTCCTTCAAGCGCTTCGAACGCGTCTGCATGATCCTCGTGGCAGGGTCCCTGTTGCTGGTTCCGATCATCGTGATGGCGCACCCAGGCCTGGGCCAGATGGCTCACGACTTCGTGGTTCCCGGTGTACCTGCTGGTTCGGATCTGTCAACAGTCACGCTGCTCATCATCGGAATCGTCGGCACCACCATTGCGCCCTGGCAGTTGTTCTTCCAGCAGTCCTACCTGATTGACAAGCGCATCACTCCGCGTTTCATCAACTACGAAAAGGCCGATCTTTGGATCGGTATCGCCATCGTCATTGTCGGCGCCGGGGCGATCATTGGATTCACGGCCGCGACGTTCGCCGGCCAGCCTGAATTCGGAAACTTCACCGACGCGGGAGGCGTGGCCGAGGGCCTGGGCAAATATGTTGGAAAGACTGCTGGCGTGCTCTTCGCCGTCGCGCTGATTGACGCCTCCATCATCGGTGCCGCAGCCGTTGGTCTGTCTACCTCGTATGCGCTCGGTGATGTCCTTGGCCTGAAGCACTCACTTCACCGCAAGTTTTCCGATGCCAAGGGGTTCTACGCCGTCTTCGCCGGCATCTTGCTGATCTCGGCCATCGTTGTTCTGATTCCTGGAGCGCCCCTGGGTTTGCTGACCGTGGGAGTCCAGGTGCTTGCCGGCGTGCTCCTGCCATCTGCCACCGTCTTCCTGCTCTTGCTGTGTAATGACAAGCAAGTGCTCGGGCCATGGGTCAACGGCAAATTCCTGAACATCTTCACCGCGTTCATCATCGGCATCCTCGTGATCTTGTCACTGGTCCTGACGTCCAGCGTGCTGTTCCCGGACATGACGGGAGGAACCATTGTGGCGATCATCTTCATCGGCGCTGGTGCGTGCCTTCTCGGCTGCATCGCTTATGTGATCTATCGTTCCTTCCGTCCCGGCCCCGCCCGGGAGGCCGTCAGCCACTCCGAGCGCCGCGAGTGGAGAATGCCCCCGTTGACCCTCCTCGAGGCACCGAAACTCTCCACCGCGCGAAGGGCCGGGCTCACGGTCCTGCGCGCCTACCTCCTGATCGCGATGATCCTGGTCATCGTCCGTGTGGTTCAGCTGGCTATTGGCGGCTGAACGCCGAGGGCGTAAATTCCACAGCAGGCCCGTCAAGCCCCCTTCTCCCGAAAGGCTCCCACCGATGAGCACCAAAGACACCTCCAGTGCATCGCGTTTCATGCTTTCAACCCTCCTGCGCCAGCCCGTCCTCGACCCCAAAGGCAACCAGATCGGCGTCCTTGCCGACGTGATCGTCCGTCTCCGCGACGGAGCCTACCCCACACTCAGCGGCCTGGTCGTCAGTGTGGGCAACACCCAGATCTTCACCACGGTCGAGGATGTGGCGGACATCGATGCTGACCGGGTCCGGCTGCGGACTACCAAGCTGGACCTGCGCCCTTTCAGCCGGCGCGAAGGCGAAGTCCTGCTCCAGGAAGACGTCCTGGGACACCGGCTCATCGACACAGAACGCACCGTGATGGTCAAGGCCTACGACATCGAACTCAGCCGGAACGGAGACACCTGGGAGGCCACCGGGCTCGACGTCCATAAGCCCCGCTGGTTCCGGACCGAGCGCAGCCACAAACCCCACGCCACCCGAGATTGGAACCAGTTCCTGCCTCTCATTGGACACAAGGACTCCAGCAAGGTGCGCTCGGAATCGGCACGATTCCGCAAGATGAAGCCGGCCCAGATCGCTGATCTCATTGAGGACTCCTCCGACAAAGAACAGCACGAACTCCTGGCCCAGGTGCACAACGATCCCGAGCTTGAGGCGGACGTTTTTGAAGAGCTCGACGACGACCGGCAGTCGCGGATCTTGAAGGACCGCAGTGACCATGACGTCGCGGATGTGTTGGCCCACATGCGGGCCGACGACGCCGCAGATGCTGTCATGGACCTGCCCCAGGAACGCCGCAAGGCGATCCTTGCCCTCTTGCCGTCAACCCAGCACGCCAAAGTCATGGCCCTCCTTGGCTACCATGACGCAACGGCCGGCGGACTGATGGGAACCGACTACACGGCGCTGCCCTCTACAGCCACTGTCGCGGAGGCGATCAACAGCGTCCGAACTGCCACCGCCCAACAACCGGAAGCACTGACAACCATCTATTCCCTCCACCCGGACGGAACACTCGCAGGGGTCATCGGCCTTGTCCAGGCCCTGCAGTCAGACCAGGACAAGCAGCTCAGCGACGTGTCCGACGCCGAGCCCGTCAGCGCACAGCCCGGCGATGACATCATCGAAGTCACCACCACCATGGCCGACTTCAACCTGCTCACCCTCCCCGTGCTGGACGCCGAACGCCGGATTCTAGGTGTCATCACCGTGGACGACGCCCTCGAAGCGGCGATCCCGAGCGACTGGGCCCGCCGCGAACACCACCGTGCGGCGCCCGGCAGCAACCACGTCGATTCCGAAACACGCGCCGGTCACTAGGCCCGAAGTTGAGCACGGACACGAACATCCTGGTCATGGGACTGGATACGCGGGTCGACGAAAAGGGCCAGCCGCTTCCACCGGAGATGTACGACGCGCTCCACGCGGGGGACCAGAGCATCGGCGGCTACAACTCAAACGTGCTCATGCTCATCCACATCCCCGCGGACGGTTCCAAGGCCACCGGAATTTCCATTCCCCGCGATGATTACGTCCAGGTGAGCGGCATTCCCGGAAGCGATCCGTTCAAGGCCAAAATCAAGGAAGCCTACGGCTACGGGTTCGACGCCGCAAAAAGTTCCCTGATCAACGCCGGTAAAGCCGATGACGACACCACCTATCAAGCAGCCCGCGACGCCGGAAGCAAAGCCGAAATCGCCACCGTCACGCAGTTCCTGGGCGGCGTCCACGTGGACCACTTCATCGAAGTCACCATGGCGGCGTTCTATCAGACGGCCCAGGCCATCGCCCCCATCACCGTCTGCGTCAACCGCGCCACCCAGGACACCTTCTCCGGCGCCGATTTCAAAGCAGGCATCCAGCAGATCGACGCTAAACAGGCCATGGCTTTCGTGCGGCAGCGGCGGGACACGTCCGATCCGAACTACCAATTTTCGGATCTGGACCGCGAACGCCGCCAGCAGGCCTTCATCACATCCGTGTCCCACCAGCTCAAGCAGGCCGGGACCTTCACCGATATCGGCAAGATGCAGGGCGTGCTGGATGCTGTGAGCAAGAACATCGTGGTCGATTCCGATCTGAACCTCATCGAATTGGCGCAGCAAGCAACCTCGCTGACCGGAGGAAACATTTCCTTCACGACGCTGCCGATCACGGGCTTCGGCACGTCCCCCGACGGCGCGTCCATCAACACCGTGGACATCGACCAGGTCCGGGCCACCGTGAAGGAACTTCTCACCCCCGCACAGGCAACTCAGCCGGCGCCCGGTGCTAGCACCACCGCCCCGGACCCGGCCCAGGCCCCGGGGCCGGCGACCGCAGCACCCGAAACCCCGGCCCCCGCCAACTCTGGATCGGCCAATCAAGCACCGACCCCCAGCACCAGCACCTACGCCGACTCCACGGGAGCCCTCCAAGGCGGCAACATTCCCTGCGTCAAATGAGACTTGGCGGTTGACGGTTTCCCGCGTCATCGGGGCCATAACCGGGATGGCCGATTACAATCTGCTTACCCGCTGGTCGCGCCGCGGACCGAGCCACCACGCCAAAACGGCGGGGACAGGAGAATTTCATGAGTGATGGACACCAGGCAAGCTCTCCAGGTCCTCGCCACATGCGCCGCAAGTCCCGGCGTAAATCGATCATCCTGATCTCGGCCACGGCGGTTGTCGCCGCCGTGGCCCTGGCAGCCGCCAGCGCTGTCACCTATGTGGGCGCGACGGCGGTTGCGGTCAACAACAACGTCCAGCGCTCGGATGTCTTGAAGGACATGAAAACCCAGCCCGCGGCGGTGCCGAAACTGACCCAGGACACGAACATCCTGGTCATGGGCCTCGATACAAGGGTTGACGAAAAGGGCAAGCCCCTTCCCCCGGAGATGTACGACGCCCTGCACGCGGGCGATGAGAATATCGGTGGTTACAACTCCAACGTCCTGATGCTCATCCATATCCCCGCGGACGGTTCCAAAGCAACGGGTATTTCCATTCCCCGGGATGACTACGTCCAGGTGGACGGCATCCCGGGGAGCGGCCCGTTCAAGGCCAAGATCAAAGAGGCGTACGGCTACGGTTTCGCGGCGGAGAAGACCTCGTTGATCAACGCGGGAAAGCCCGACGACGACACCACCTACCAGGCGGCGCGCGACGCCGGACGCAAGGCTGAAATCGCGACTGTCACCTCGTTCCTGGGCAGCGTTCACATCGACCACTTCCTCGAAGTCACCATGGCGGCGTTCTACCAGACGGCCCAGGCCATCGCGCCCATCACCGTGTGCGTCAACAAGGCCACCCAGGACACGTTCTCCGGGGCCGACTTCAAAGCGGGCATGCAGCAGATCAATGCCAAGCAGGCCATGGCGTTCGTGCGGCAGCGCCGGGACACGTCAGATCCGACGTACCTGTTCTCGGACCTGGACCGCGAACGCCGCCAGCAGGCCTTCATTGCCTCGGTCTCCCACCAGCTCAAGGACGCCGGGACCTTCACCGATATCGGGAAAATGCAGGGTGTCCTGGATGCCGTGAGCAAGAACATCGTGGTCGATTCCGAGCTGAACCTCATTGAACTGGCCCAGCAGGCCACGTCCCTGACCGGCGGCAACATCTCCTTCTCCACCCTGCCGATCACAGGCTTCGGCACGTCCCCCGATGGTGCCTCCATCAACACCGTCGACATCCGCCAGGTGCAGGCCACCGTCAAGGATCTCCTCACCCCGGTCCCGCCGGCTCCCGCACCGACCCCGACGGCGACCCCGACGACGGCGGCTGCCTCGACGGCGGCGACCGCACCTCCAGCGGCACCCGCCCCAGGGGCTGCAGCGCCAGCCGCTCCGCCTGCACCCCCAAGCAACGTCTACGCGGATTCCACCGGGGCGCTGCAGGGCGGTGCGATTCCCTGCGTGAAGTAGCGCAGCATCTAGGTAGCTCTCTCCGATAGGCTCGGCGAATGAGTGAAAATACCCCGAAGCTCGCAGGCTATTTGGACAAGCAGCAGCCCGGACTTTATCAGGCCCTGTCCGACTACGCGGGTCAGGTCTCTGTCGAGGCGGACAGGACTGGGATCCCGCGCCGCACACTCGAGTTGTTGAACTACCGGGCTTCGCAGATCAACGGCTGCGCTTTCTGCCTGGACCTGCATCACCGCCGCGCCATCGGCTACGGCGAGACCGAGCAGCGGCTTTCCCTGGTGTCGGTGCATGGCGAGGTGGGGCTCTTCGACGAGGCCGAACAGGTGGCGCTTGAGCTTGCCGAACAGATCACGCGCATGAGCACTGCCCGTCCCACTCCCGAGCTGTTCGCACGCGCGCGGAAGGTCTACACCGAAGAACAGATCAGCGTGCTGTGCATGGCGTGCATCGGCATCAACGCCTTCAACCGCTTGTCCATCCTGAGCGAGCACCCTGTGCGCAAGGCCCGTCCGTCGTCCTGAAGGGCGCGGAGTCGCAGGATTCCTCTCAGCCTGGTGGAGGCTCGGTGCTCGAATTCTTCCGCTTAATGTGCCACCACAGGTACAGACCCCAGCATCCGAGGCTCAATGCGATGACTGATGCAACTGGCGCGATGAGGAAGCGCCCACGAAGGGGCAGCCAGTAGGCTAAATAGCTAAAAGGGTCCAGGCGAAGGCTAAAACCGCCAACAGGCTTACTCCTGCTACACCTCCGCGGCTTTCCGACCGCGTGGTCGCTCCGGTTTCAGCGTTGCATCCACAGGCTGTGGTGCCGTTGAATCGTCGTAGCAGTCGGAGCCGGAAGACGATGAATCCAAGGAAGAGAGCGATCACTGCACCACCTGTGATCATGGGCTGCACGTGAAGCACCAGTAGGACGGCGAGGACGGCCTCGGCAGCACAAAGAGCAACGATCCCGATGCGAGCCCGAGGCTCGTTCGTGTTGAAGAGCTCCGCATAATATGACGAGAGCTTCCCGCGGGCGCGGAACTTTTGGATGGCGGGGAACAGCAGCGTCGCTGCCAAATATCCCGTTAGTGCGATCCGCAGGACGGTCATCGACTACCTAAGCGGTGTTCTTCGAATCGGCCCGCGCTTGGCAACGACCCTGGCTTCCCAACGCGCGTAGTCCTCGGGGCTATCGGGGATTGATTCAACTCCGAGGACAATGAACGTAGTTTTGGGATCCTTGCCGCGAAATTCCTCGAGGGAGACAGGGATGAAACTGCCATCTGGTAGTTCCATGTCAAAGCTATACCCCCCATGATGTTCGAGCGCGAACTCTAGGCTGATTATTCCCTTGTTACTAGGGTCAGGAGACTCCCCTGAAGGATAATCCCCTACATATTCAAGAAGTACTTTGTTTTTCATGTCAACCTCACCAAATGTGGATTAATTTCAGTGTGTAGCCGTGTATAAAGCTAGCAGAGCACACAGGTATTTATCTCACGATCCGGCCCGCAACTTCCGAGGCAAACCGTGCAATACACTTTGTAATACTCCCACCATACGCCGTTTATGCAGCTCATTCCGATGAATTTTTGTGCTGTGCTGACGCAATGCTGGTGAGCTGGGTCCGCGAATGCGCTCCCGGCTGCAGACGCCAATCCAGCTGCTGAAATCGCACCCACGCCGAGAGTTCCTGCCATCCCCTTCATGAAGGATCTTCTCGTGCTGGGCCGGCGAGGAACCTTGCTTTCATCACGATCCATGATGCTCGTCCATTCTCTTCGATGTTGTTGCTAACGCCTTCCGAAGCGTCAACTGCCCGCTGATCACGGCACGTGAACGCGAACCGGGCATAGAGCCGGGTGAGCAGCGGTCGCTAGAGTTCGGGCCTTTGGGGTCCCGGCCCTGCCAGTGAGCCCAAGAGGGTGGCGACACAAGGTTGGTCGGCTATACCGGTTATTCACTCGCCGAATTAGGTGACCTGCGCGCCCGAGTTGCCCCACGAGTGGAAGCCGCCCCAGGTGGAGTAATACGGCGTGGAGTAGTACGTTTCCACTGCGTTGTGACCAACGGCCCAGTTGTATCCGTTGCGATAGTTATCGTGGACGGCGGCGGAAACGGTGTTGTTTCCGTTCCAACAAAAGTTCCCGTTCTCTTTCGTTTCAGCCTTGGCCACGCCGTAATAGAGCCAGCTGCTGCCGCCCCAGAACGTGCCCGGGTTGCACATGTATGGCTGGGCCGCCCATGTGTCGGCTCCATAGGCACTTGCCGGTGGAGCTGATAGGAACCAGGAGCACACGATTGTGAGAGCAACGATCGTAATTCGCTTAATGTTTTTCATACTTCCCCCAAAATTTATGATCGCAATTTTGCGCTGAACGTTGACCGCTCGTCTATTGGTTACTCGGCTCCAGTACAAGAAGGCTGGGGGCGATCTGCTTCCATTGGCCGCCCTTGCTCGTGGCCGCAACGGCGTCCGCGCTCTTCAGCGTATTTCCGGCCGCTCCGTGTGGAGATATCAACCAAGCCTGTTCGCTACGGTCATCGTTGCCGACTCGAAGCCCATAGCCCTCGAAGCCCTTGACGTTGGTGCAGGCCAAACCGAGGGGCTCGGCAGCTTTCCCGATGGTTGCGATGCAAATCTTGTCCGAACCGCGAGTGACGGCGAAGTATCGAGCGTTCGGACCGGCCCCAAGAAAGCGGGCGTTTGTGAGATCGGCGCCGGTTGGCGCAAAAGTGGCAATGAATGTGTCCGGTAATTTATCAGACTCCGCCTGTCGCGATAAGAAAGCCGGAACGACGTCTGAGGCTGATGATATCGACGGAGGAGCGTTGAGCGTTGCGGCGGTAAGTGTGATGGCGGAAACGCCGACTGTACCGACGAGAATGGTTGTTTTTATTGATGTGCGCATGAATTTCCCCCCGAAATTCCAAACGTCTTTGTAAGTTCCCCGAAGGTAGCAGAAAAAAGAAATTTGTTCAATGATAGTGTGGTCAGGCAAATATAATGATGCTTACAATCTCCTCTGCTCGTCTGGCATGGCATCTAGGGGATCTAATTCCGGCAATTTCCGCGACTTTCCGACTGCAGTCAGCGCCCGAACATCTGCCAGGGATCCACACCCATCCAAGCCGCCGCCAGCAGAGGCGCCACGGCCGGGATCCTGACGTCGGCGATCTGCCAGGTTCTTGCCTTCGGACGGCGTTCGTCCTCCATGTTTCTTCTTCGGGCGGGCGGCTCGAGCGAGCCGACAGTGGTCCGGGCTGGACAGCCTGCGGCAAACTTCGGTCGACTAGCCCAGGTCACCGGGTGCAGGAGGCGCCGGACAGCAAACCAATCTCCGCACCTACCTGTCGACGGCCACGCTTTGCGCCCGCAGCGGACGACTTCTCGGTCGGACGCGCCGGAATCTTGCCTCCGGGATTCGCACTTTCGATAATCCATTCGTAGGATTTGCCTATGTCTATGGGGAGATCAGTTCGTAAAGCAGTTATTCCGGCCGCCGGTTTGGGCACGCGGTTCTTGCCTGCCACCAAGGCGATGCCAAAGGAGATGTTGCCGGTGGTGGATCGGCCGGCTATCCAATATGTGGTCGAGGAGGCCGTGGAGGCGGGCCTCATTGACTTGTTGATGATCACCGGTCGTAATAAGCGCGCTCTTGAAGACCATTTCGACCGGGCACCTGATCTTGAACGCACGTTGGAGCTGAGGGGCGACGAAGCCCGTTTGGACGCCGTGCAGCATGCCTCCGGGCTTGGGCCCATCCACTATGTTCGGCAGGGCGAACCGAAGGGCTTGGGGCATGCCGTGCTGTGCGCCAAGCAGCACGTTGGGGACGAACCGTTTGCCGTGCTTTTGGGGGACGACCTGATTGACGAGAACGATCAGCTCTTATCAACCATGATCGACGTCCACGCGAAGACCGGCGGCTCGGTGATTGCTCTCATCGAAGTGGATCCGTCGCAGATCAGCGCATATGGCTGCGCGGACGTTACACCCATCGCGGGGGAGGATTACGTCTGGGTCAACAGCCTTGTGGAGAAGCCTTCCGTTGAGGAGGCGCCATCAAACTTGGCCGTCATAGGGCGCTATGTCCTGCATCCGGCTGTGTTCGGTGTCCTCGAAGAGACCGGGCCAGGGCGCGGTGGCGAGATCCAGCTGACCGATGCGCTTCAGACCCTCGCTAAGGGCGAAGGCGAAGGCGCGGGCGTTTACGGGGTGGTCTTCCGCGGACGTCGCTACGATACCGGGGACAAGCTCAGCTACTTGAAGGCCGTCATTACGCTGGCGTCCGAGCGGGCCGAATTCGGCGAAGACCTCAAAACCTGGATGAAGGCGTTCCTGGGTTAGGAGTGCTGCATGCTTAGCCGGGCATAGCGGAGAATCCTGAGGATGGCCGGGGCGAGTTCGTCTTCCATCCGTAGGTACGCGTCGGCGCCCTGTTTGTAGGGGTCGGCGACGTCGTTGTCCGAGGATGTTGCCGCAAGGACGAGGTGGCGCACGGAGGATGCCCGTGCCGGCAGTTCTCGCCATTGTTGGGCGTAATCAGTGCCCGACGGCGGCGCGTCGCCTCGTTCTTCAAGGGCCGTCACCATCCGTGCGAACTCCCTGATGGTGAACGTCCGTTTGAGCAGGGAGGCATCCAGCTGCAGCACTTCACCGCGATGGTGGGACGCCATAGTGAGTACTAGGTCCGATTCCCGAAGGACTTTCGAGGTGAGCTGCCGGGCCGCGAAATCCTCGGGAGTGCCGCCGTACGTTCGGATGATGTCTGCGGACAGCGGTTGGATGGGGCTGCCGACCATGGCGCGGGTGCCGGCGCTGCGGACTTCGAAGCCGCCGGGGAGGACCTGGTCCAGGCCTGCTTGAAGCAGTCGTTCGGCTACGGGGGAGCGGCAGATGTTTCCGGTGCAGACGGTCAAGATCCGAATGGGGTGGGGCGTTTCCAAAGGTATAGCTCTTTCACTAGCTGGCAGGCGTGCGTGGCACCTGTGTTTTACAAGTTAACACGGGAGTCGTGATCAGGAATGCCGCATCAGCGCGAAAGCAGCGACGCCGATGGAAACCATGGCCAGCAGGATCAGAAAAATGACGGGCCAAGCCTCACCCGGAATGGCCGGAATACGTGGAATCGTAGGCAACTCCACTCTGAAGCTCAGCCTCTTGCGGCGTCGCCAATGTCTCCCCATGTTCATAAATTACCGTATGCGCAAACAAGGAGGGGTTGTTTCCGGATCACCGGAAACAACCCCTCCTTTTGTTTGGCGTTTAGGCTGTTGCTACGGTTTCGTTCTTTGCGCGGCGGCGGGCCACCACTACAGAAGTCGTGCCGGCTACGAGTGCGCCAGCGCCAACCAAGCCCCAAAGAATCAGGCTGGAGTCGACGCCGGTGTTGGCCAGGCCGACACCGCCGGTGTTTGCCAGTGCTGCTCCACCCGTGTTTGCCAGAGCGGCCGGTGCGGCCGCAACGACGGTCGCCGTGACGGTGTGCCCGGATTGTGCGCCCACTGCGGTCAGCTGGTAGGTACCTGCTTCGGTGAGCGTGACCGGCACAGCGAAAGCGCCGTTGGCGTCGGCAGTCGTATTCACTTCGGTCGGAGCGAGCGAAAGCGAGCTGCCAACTGCCATGACTGCCGCGCCTGCGCCGGGTGCTGCTGCACCCTGCGGCCCGCCGGGTGCTGTGATGACGATGCTGATGTGGATGGTTTCACCGTGGGCGAAGCCGGTTCCGGAGAAGGTGATGGTTGCGCCGGGCGTGACGATGGATCCCGAAACGGCGCCGTGGTCGACCGGTGCCGGGTACGTGACGGCCATTGCCGGAGCCGAGCCGACGAGTGCGATGCTGCCCGCAAGCGCGAGCACTGCAAGTGTTTTCTTCAATTTTTGTCCCCCTGAGACCTTTGGTACGTGCTTGAGAACTGCTACGTAATTCATTGCGATGATGTGATTTCATTCACCACGAACACGTGAACTGAAATCCGAGACCTACCCAAGAGAGAAGCTATCATCCTAAGGCTGCTTACTGCAAAGTAAATCCAAACTCGTTACAAAGGGTTAACACCCCGTCTATCCTGCGGCTCCACAGCTTGCCGATTGAGTCGGGAGTATTACCTTGTCCATGGATTGAACAGTTGGTGTAACAACGACCTCAGGCTGGCTGTGCTGGACGATCTTGATAAAAGTGAACTCAATCGTGCTGGTCTGTCCTGGAGCCAGTCGCTCCGATAAGGTGCCCACGGGGCGGTCACCGTGGAGCTGCGAGCCGAAGGGAACTGTCTTCCCGTCCTGAGTAGCGCTTTGAACATAGGCCTGGGCGGGTCCGTACGCAATTACGTTCGTTTGCACCGATCCAGCCGGTACGCCGTAGGCTCCTCCTGCTGTGACGTAATTTGGCAATGAGGTCGCGGCATCAATGGGAGCGGTGTTGGTGCTCGTGATTCGAACCCTGACGGTCCCGTAACCATCGGCAGCTGTGCACTGCTGGATAAGCTGGACGGTGCGTTTCACGTAGTAGTCCATTTTGGCGCCCGTGCCGTCATTGAAGTACGCGCCGAATTGGGCCGCCGGCACACTAGGGCCGGAAATGGAGCCGCTGAGAGTGTACTTCTCGAGAACGGACTGTTCTTCCGTGTCCGCTGACCAGAGCAGGACCCTGTGCTCGTCTACGCCCTTCCCAACTCCGGCAAGCAGGCTTTTCGCCTCGCCTTTACCGGAAGATAGGGCACCGAAGATTTCCTTCGCCACGGCAGCGAAGTAGACGTCCTGTGCGTTTGGGTCCTTGATTTGGGCATAGACGTCAGAGAGCAGAGTCTTCACGACGTTCTTGCCGGAGAGCTGGGCAGGCAATTTCCCTTCAGTAAGAGCCATCATCTGCGGCTCTTGAAGACTGACGGGACCTGTGGCATCCAGAATGTATCCGAGCGCCACAGGATCGATCGAGATGACGCCGTCAAGTAGCTCGCCCTTCTTCTGCTCCCACATCTTTAGCGCAGTAGCAGCGGAGGTGGGAAAGTCGGGAGTGAAGTTGACGTCCTGCATGAAAGTGCCCATTCGAGAGCTGTAGATACGTTCCTGTTCGGCGTCCACCGATATTGGCGGATTGAATGCGCCCAGTTCGGTGGCGCTGCTTTCAGCGGAGAGACTGAGTTTGCCCTTGTCTGCTGTAAGAACTACCAGTGCGCCGGGAATACCACCGGTGGCGCGGGCCTCCGCATTGTTCTGCACAAGGAGTAGGTAGTGCCGCGGCTTGTCCGAGCCCAGCATGGCAGGGGCTAGAGCGGCTGCGTCGGACGCCGTGTTCAACTCATCCACTGTGGAAGTGAGTTGCTCCCTGGCTTGAGTCAGCGGCCCCGAGATCTGCGGGAGAAGGCTGCTGGCGTCGATCCCGTTTAGGCGTTCTGCTGAGGCGCGGACTGCTTGTGCGGCCGAGGCGACCGCGGGGGCTGCTTTTCGAATTGGTTCAAGGTCCGTCCCGCTGCCGCTTGGCATGAGTTTGTCCCAGTTCAGGGAGTCATAGACCTTAACCAGGGGAGCGATCGCCAAATTTGCGACATCGTCGGCAGAGCGGGCAACTTCTGCTGTGGCCGAGAAATTCGCTCCGAGCCAAGGAGCGGCCGAGACCAGGGTCCAGAGAGGATCGGATGCGGCGTCCCGGGCCGCCGCAGTATGGCGACGTAACTCATCAACCTCGGAAGATACGTCCCCCGAACGATTCTGAAGGACACTCTCCTTGAGCTTGGGCACCAGCTGCGCTGAGGACTCAAGCTCGGCCTTTATGGTGAAGGCCTTCGCGGTTATCCATAAGGCTGCGGCGCCACCGGTCACCAGAAGTACAGCTAAGCAAATTCCGATGGTCAACAGGGGGCGCCGGCGTCTTCTTGAGAGAGATCTCCTGGTGGACCTATGCAGTTCGTTTTCGTCTGGTATCGGTTCGATTTGTTGACTATCGTTCACTCTTTATGGCCTTCCGAGTCCGCGGTACTGCCAGCCGGAGGCGCGCCATTTGGCAGCATCCAGGACGTTTCGTCCGTCAAGCATTCGAAGCCCATTGACGCGCTCGCTGACCTCAAAAGGATCAAGGTCTTTGTATTGCTGCCATTCCGTTAGCAAGAGCAGCGTATCGGCTCCAGCCATCGCGGTATCCAGATCCGGCTCGTATTGCAGTTCCGGGAAACGTTTCTCAGCGTTTTGCAAGGCTTTCGGGTCTGTGACCGTCACAACGGCACCTTGGAGTTGGAGTTGGGCAGCGATGCTGAGCGCTGGCGAGTCCCTAACGTCGTCGCTTTCGGGTTTGAAGGCAGCACCGAGGACCGTGATGTGTTGTCCCAGTAGGCTTCCTCCGCAGAGTTCGCGTGTCAGCTCAACAACCCGTGTGCGGCGGCGCATGTTGATGGAATCCACTTCCCGCAGGAAGGTCAACGCTTGATCGGCGCCCAGCTCGCCTGCCCTGGCCATGAAGGCCCTGATGTCCTTGGGAAGGCACCCACCGCCGAAGCCGATGCCGGCGTTGAGGAATTTGCGGCCGATCCTGTCATCCATTCCGATAGCATCGGCTAGTCGGGTCACGTCAGCCCCGGAAGCTTCGCAAACCTCCGCCATGGCGTTAATAAACGAGATCTTGGTGGCCAGGAACGAGTTGGCTGCTGCTTTGACGAGCTCTGCTGTCGGGTGGTCTGTGACCAATCGTGGGGTGCCATTTGCCAGCGGAGCGGAGTAAACCTCGTCCAAAATGGTGACGGCAGCATGGTCTTCCGAGCCTTCCTCGACGCCGTAGACCAGACGGTCTGGGGAAAGAGTGTCCTCGACTGCGTGCCCCTCACGTAAGAACTCAGGATTCCACACGAGGTGGGCATCGGGTTGATACTCGGACAAAAGGTCAGCCAGACGGGAAGCGGTCCCGACCGGGACAGTTGACTTGCCGACCACAAGGTCGCTTGGT
Organism: Arthrobacter sp. SRS-W-1-2016; assembly: GCF_002009585.1. Lineage (NCBI taxonomy): Bacteria > Bacillati > Actinomycetota > Actinomycetes > Micrococcales > Micrococcaceae > Arthrobacter > Arthrobacter sp. SRS-W-1-2016. The sequence continues at coordinate 20,772 of NZ_MTPV01000059.1, forward strand.
CTTACATTTGGGAGGAGCGCCTCCATTGCTGCATCGACATGGCGCAGATCGGCGCCATTTTCGCCTTTCTTCTGGGGTGTCCCCACGCATATAAAGTGAACGGTGCTCCCGGCGGCGGCAGATACATCGGTGCTGAACGACAGCCGTCCTGTTTCTTGCACGTCCTTGAGTAGTTCATCCAACCCTGGTTCATAGAAGGGCGCTCTAGACGCCGAGAGCTCAAGGATCCTTCTTTCGTCTATGTCAATGCCGACTACTTCGTGTCCGAGTTTCGCCATGCAAGCGGCGTGCACGGCACCCAAATAGCCGCAACCAATGACTGAGATGCGCATCAGTGTATTCCTTCCCCAAGAGGCCAGCCGATGGCTTTCGAAATCGTCCTAATATGCCCCGGTGCCGCGGAAGACTGCACGGACGGTCCGGAGGATGATGACAATATCGCCAGCGAGCGACCAGTTTTCGACATAGTACAGGTCGAGCCTCACGGAATCCTGCCATGACAAATTCGATCGACCACTGACCTGCCAAAGACCAGTCAGACCTGGCTTGACCAACAACCTTCGGCGGACATCACTTTCATACGCCTCAACCTCCCGAGGTAGGGGCGGGCGAGGACCGACTAGACTCATGGATCCTGCGAATATGTTGAACAACTGAGGCAGTTCGTCGAGGCTGTATTTTCGGAGCACGCGGCCCACGCGGGTGATTCTGGGGTCATTCTTGACTTTGAAGAGTACGCCGCTGCCTTCATTCCGGTGCCCAAGTTCACCGAGTCGCTCCTCAGCATCGGCCACCATCGATCGGAACTTGAGCATGCTGAATTGAGTGCCTTCCATTCCCACCCGCTCCTGTCTGAAGAGCACCGGTCCGCTGCTGTCAAACTTAATGAGAATGGCCACAATAGCCATTAAGGGTGCCGCGAGGACTGCAAGTATGCCCGAAACCACAACATCGACAAGCCGTTTGGCCACCCGTTGTCCGCCTTCCAAAGACGGGGTTGTTACGTGAATCAGAGGCAGTCCGGCTACCTGCTGGGTGTGGATCCTTGGACCGGCGATGTCAGTGAGGGCTGGGGCCATAATCAGCCCAACATTGCGTGATGCCAGTTCCCATCCAAGGTGTCTGAGGGTTTGTGGGTGCAATTGAACCCCGGCAGAAACGGCGACGGCGTCGGCTTGGCATGAGTCAATTGCGTCGAGGATAGAACCAATGTCGGGGCCGTGGCCGAGGATAGGAAGTCCTGAAACGGGTTCGATTACCTCGCCGCCTGGCGACCCCGGCGTGTACGCGGCTATCGGAAGATAGCCCGCATGCTTGGCCCTCACGAGCGTGCTCGCAAGATGAGCAACGGCGCTTGTTCCTCCGAGCACGAGAAGTCGCGACATGCTTTTGCCGCCTTGCCGGCGCAAATTTAGATGTTGACGAAGCAACCATCGAGCAAGGAGTAATCCAAAAAGACCGACCGGTAGCGCGACGCCAACGTAGCCGCGGGCAGTATCAAATCGAAATACGTAAGAGATTATTGCGACTAGGCCAAATAGCCAGAGGGAAGCAGCCGCTACTCGCTTGTATTCGTCCGGTCCGGATCCGAGCACACGGCTTTGCCTGCTGTTCCAGGCACCGAGCATGAACCACCAAACTACAGCCAAGCAGACTGACAGCCACACGTAAGTGGATTCATGCCCTTGGACGGCGACACCTGGATCCAGCCCAAATCTCACTACATATGCACCGGCAACGGCCCAAACCACCACGAACCCATCGACCACTCGTAAGGTGCGGGACGTCCGCACACGCCAATCCGTGAGTGTCCCCAATATTTATCCCCAAGATAGTAGGTCCAGGCCTCCGTGAAGCGAAGTCCGTTGCTGCCTATGGGTAGAGTACAGGCCCGCCGCAGCCTCACGCATTATCTTTCGGGCTGGAACTGACTGCAGCCCGAGCAGTTCCACGCTCCCAAGTAACCTGGCTTCTGGTCCAATGCAACCTGGCCGGATCCGGAATCGGGTTTGCGGAAGCCGTTCAAGGACAAGACGGACAGATTTGGTAACGACGGCCCCGCTGACCAGAATGACCTACATGTTATTTAGCGTGGCCGGTTTGCGGAAGCGGTACGAACCCGACATGATTTGGCGCATGCGGGGAACATTCTTGGGGGGGAGCTGGATCGCGGCTGCGTCCAATCACCCTCGTTGGCAACAAGCAACCTGTGCATAGTGGCTCAAAACCGATGAACTACTACGCCCCGTCCACGCTGCTCTTCAACGGGTACCGCAGTCGGGATGACCGAAAGGCCTGTTCAGCACGAGAAGTCGAATGCGCTGGTCCTGAGTGGGCTTGAACGCTGGCCGGAGATTGATTTTCGCCAACCATAAATTGCGAGTGTATTGAATCCTGTAAACCGTGAGGCGAAGGAATGGGGAATATGTCGAAGTCTTTGTCAATCATCGGTACTCGGGGGTATCCAAGCTACTACGGAGGATTTGAGACCGCCGTAAGAAAACTTGCACCATTCTTCGCGGACAATGGGTGGAAAGTTACTGTCTACGGTCGAAAGGGTGCCACCAAACACGACGACCCAATGAGGGACGACCGAATCCAAACAGTCGAAACTATTGGACTCGAAAGTAAGTCATTAAGCACGCTAACATTCGGCTTAACATCCGTCGTGCACTCGTTGGTTAACAAACCCGATGTGGCCTTGATAATGAATGTTGCGAATGGATTCTGGCTTCCTCTGCTTAAGATGCGTGGAGTTCCCACGGTCGTTAATGTGGATGGGATTGAATGGGAAAGGGCCAAGTGGGGCGCTTTGGCAAAATTTGTATTCAAGATGGGTGCCCGACTTACCGCCCGTTTCGGAACCGTATTAGTTAGTGATTCCATCGAAATTCAGCGCCGTTGGAAAGAGGAATTCGGAAGAGACAGCACTTTCATTCCGTACGGAGGCGAGACTCCGGGCAAGTATGACGTCGTTCCGGGACTAGAGTCCGGAACTTACGTACTGATGGTCGCCCGTTTCGTTCCCGAAAATACGATTGCCGAGTTTCTTACCGCTGCGGAGCAGATTGCCGTGAATCATCCGGTGGTCATCGTGGGGTCGACAGGATATGGTGGCGAGCTTGACGAGATGGCAAAGACCCTCAGCGTCGGATCTCCGAATGTAACCTGGCTCGGCCACGTAAGTGACGATAAGAAACTCTTCTCATTGTGGCAACATGCCGGTGTCTACTTCCATGGACATAGTGTTGGCGGGACCAATCCTGCTCTAGTCCAAGCGATGGCCTGTGGAGCTCCTGTGATTGCCCGTTTCACGCCGTACAATTTAGAAGTCCTGACTGTCGAGGATCATCTTGTGCCCGCGGAGCCAGCGGCTATCGAGCAGGCTATTCGCCACATGCTGACAAACCCGGAGGTTAGAAAAGCAGCAAGCGTTTTTAACGAAAGTCGAGCTCGGGAAAGCTATAATTGGCGAGATGTCTGCCGAGATTACGAGGAGACGATTGCCGGAGCTAAATTACTGAAAATCAAACCCCTAGCACTGGACGCAAAATCTGACGTTCAAAACGCCGATTGAGATGATCGAGGTAAATGGTGGATAAACAGAGCAATTTCAATTCTGAGCGATCTGATGAATTGGCTGAATATTCTCACATCCGAATACGACCCGAGCTAAGGGCAGAGCATGTAAAGCGGGCGCACGACATGCATCCTGCGCTAATGCTCTATCTCGATGAAAAATACGATCTCGGCACTACTGCCATTCCGCATTCCTTCCAAAAGGTGGGTTTCTTTGAATGTCTGCGCATAGTCGCCCTTTCAGAAGCTGCGATACTTGAGGTCCCTGAACCACTTTGGCTTCGATTCGCTCCAAAGAACTTTCTGATACTTCTGGTCTGGAAGACGAGTGGCCTGGTCAAGGGTAGGCGTAAAATGGCGGTGACATACGCAATTGAAAACAATGATCTGAACAGACTCATTTGGCCTTCTGGGAAGCTTCCGTTCTTTGTCGTCAGGATGTTTTGTCTGATTTTTGGACTATTCGTTCGAAAGACCATTGATCGTATTGCTTTTGGAAGCGCTTCTTCTCGAGATCTGTATCTGTCCCTAGACTACGTGAAGAATATTCCACACAAACTCATCGAGGAATTGCCCGGCAGGCCGGCGGTTCCCGCATCCCTGGATGATCCGGCTGTGAACGGCCTTAATGCCATTTTCGTCGGAATGCTAGACGATCGAAAGGGCGTCCTTGACCTGATGGACGCCTGGCCAACTGTCGAGCGTAACCTTCCTGAAGCGGTACTCACGATAGTGGGTGACGGGAAATACGCCGAAGCAGTATCCGAGTGGTGCGGGAATTTTCCTTTGAGCCGTCGCTTTGCCGGATTCGTCCAGCATCATGAGTCTCTTCGACTACTCTCCCAAGCCAACGTCATCATCGCGCCCTCGAGACGATTTGGGCGATGGAGAGAGCAGATTGGTCTACCGATCATAGAAGGGCTCTCGGCAGGATTGACTGTGGTGACAACGGATGAAACAGGCCTAGCGAGCTGGTTGCGCACGGCTGGCCACATTGTGATTTCCGAGAGCAGTCTCGAGACCAGTCTTTCCGCAGAGATCGTCCGGGCTCTCAGATCGCCACTGAAACGTGAAGACGTGATTGCTTCCTTGCCCGAAATTCAGGGGCGTCTTGTGGCCGATTCATGGCTGCATTCGAATTCTGCCGCTAAAATTAATAAGGGTAGCAATAATGAATACTGAAGATATTGCGGCAATCATAGTCCATCATAGAAGTTATGAAACTTTGGGTGGGACGATCGCCAGCTTGATCGCCCAAGGCATCCAGCCGTCCAAACTTCTCGTAGTGGATAATAGCGAAGAGCCAGCTCGCCAGATGGAACTAAGATCTCTTCTCCCTGATAGCGTTGAATTGGCGGTTTGTCCTAATTCGGGTTACGGTGCGGCGGTAAATTATGGTGTAGCTTGGCATTCAGAGCAAACGAAAGACGCTAAATACTTGTTGGTGTCGACCCATGAGGCACTTCCTGAGGATGGTGCTCTTCTCAGACTTAGGCACTCACTGGATATGAATCCGTCGGCCGGGGTCGTTGGTCCAGCGCTCGTCACGGGCGACGATTCTGAAATTGTATGGTCAGTCGGAGGTTATTTTTCTTCCATTCTTGGACTGCCCCGGCACATCGCTCACCAATCGCCGAGGAGTGAGTTAGATGGCGAACGCTCGCGGAAGGTCTCTTGGCTCGATGGTGCATTCCTATTGTTTCGAAGAGCTGTAATTGAAACCCATCGAATTGATGAAGACTTCTTTTTGTATATGGAAGAAGTGGATCACCACCAAGAGCTGCAGCGACACGGTTGGGACGTAATCGTCGTGCCGGAAGCGGTCGTGTGGCAATCTTCTGGAGGGATTCCGGCGTACTACCACACGCGCAACATTCAGTTGTTTCAAGCGAAGAACGGAACCTCGATTCAAAGAGTCTTTTCAGCTCCCTACATATTGATACGTACCATCGCGCGCGATCTAGTCAAGAGACATAGACGTCCCGGATGGTCTCAGCTGTTCGCGGGTTGGTTGGCCGGAATGACTATGAGACCCACTCATGTCTCCTCTTTGTCGCCTAGGATTTTCATAGTCAATCCGCTGGGCGGAGCTCTAGCTCATTACACTCAGGCACTCGCAGAAACCTTGAGAAGATCTGGTGCTGACGTTGAGGTCCACACTATTAGCGAGCCCTCCCTTTCCGGTTCGGGTCGCCTTCGCTGGGTTTCGGGTTATCTTAGCCTTTTGAATCTCGCAGCAAGAAGATCGCGAGGGTTTAGCGGTGCTCGCATAATCGTAACTTGGCCCGCTATTGGATTTCTTGATCTTCTCGCAGTTAAATTTATTTGTGGAGATTCGACCTCAATCGTTTACCATGATCCAAAGCCTTTAGTGCGTGCTATTGGAGGCGGTGAAAAAGTTGCTCGCATGGTTTCCATGGTTCCGGACTTACCCCAGGTTATCGTGCACAGTCAGGCCGCGGCAGAAGCAATGCGCCATATTGGGTTAGGTAAGTCCCTTGAATTGTTGGCACACCCGATGCTATCTCCCGACCGAAGAAGGGAAGTACATGGCGGCGCTGAGAATCATAGACCGGTGGTTCGAGTACTTGGTCAATTTAAACAGGATCGAGATATCGGCGCGTTGCACACCATTGCTTCAGAGCTCGGATCAGAGTTTTTGCTTGAAATAGTGGGTCGAGGGTGGCCTGCAGTGCAAGGATGGAGTGTGGATTCTCGCTTTGTCACTGAGAGCGAATTGGATCATTTGGTTCATTCTAGTTCCGCGATTGTTGTCCCATATAAGCGCTTCTATCAGAGCGGGATTGCAATTCGCGCACTTGAAGCGGGTACCCCTATTGTCGGACGGTCGAGCTCTAGTCTGGCGGACTTGTACGGTTCGAGCTCGAAACTTCTGGTCAGGGACGATAGCGATGGCGATGTCACAGGAGCGGAGCCGTGGTCGTCGGCCGTCCGCCACGCGATTGGTTTTGGTCGGGCGGAGACGCTCTCCGCTGCTGGTGATGTCTTCGATAGGACCGTCTCGGACTGGCGGCAGTGGATGTTCAAGTCGACTTCGGAATTGAATAGGTTGTGGCAGCGGTGACCCCTTACACACTGTTGGCGATTGGACCCGCAGATCCGGCGTCTGACCGGGCCTGGCTTGAAGCTTCGTACGTTCGTCGCGTGTTTCGACAAGAGTCGACCGCCGTCAATGGCAAGCGGCTCGGATCTAGAGTGCTGGGTATCGGCGCTGATTCCTTCGTCCTAGCGCTCCGGACGTTATTGTGGAACTGCCGTGGACCTTATCTGGCTAATAATCCCTGGATTGGTGTTGCTTTGCGGCTCACAGGGCGTCGAAACTTCGCTGTGACGGGTATCTATGCTGAGCCAGGTAGCCGAAGCTGGAGGATATTGCGTCGGCTTGTTGGCGATGTTCCTGTAGTCACACTTTCTGAATCTGAGACGGCCCCCTGGAACGGGTCTGGAGGGCGTTCTATTGCCGTTCTTTATGGAAATACATTCGGGTATCCGAAAAAGCAGCCGAGCGACGAATTCCATATCTTTGTTGGCGGGACTTCAGATCGCGACCAAGAAACGATCCGCCTTTTGGAGCAAGAGGTGTTAGCAAGTAGCGAGCCCGTCCGTCTTACGCTGGCTGTGGGAGGAACCGCCGGCGAAGTTGTTTCAGGGACAAGCGTTGTGTGCCGGCCGGGGCGTTTGAATCCCGATGCGTTCGGAGACTTGATGAGTACAGCCACGGTGGTGTTCCTTCCGCTCCGGGATGGAACGAGGGCAGCTGGCCACATGGTTCTGGTCGGAGCGCTAGAAACCGGACTTCCCGTGGGCGTGACTCCTAGTCGCGGCATGAAGGAATATGTGCAGGGACCATCGATTGTTCTGTGCGATCCTGAGATGCCTCTTCTACCCCAACTGAGGCTGGTTTCTCAATCGGCAGAGGGAAACGATGAGTCTATTCGTTGCTTTTGGCAGGAAGTTTTTAGCCTGAACGCCTATATTGGCCGGGTTGGCGAGGCTTTGGAAGCCGCTTATCACCCAGTACGTGCCGAGCGTGGGCGACGAACCCGTGACCAGCGCGGAATTCAGCTCCATTCCCGCCGAGATTGAGCGCTGGAAACAGGAGGTGCGAAGGAGTAGCTGTAGCCTAAACTGTCCCAATGGGGATAATGGAAACCTTGCTGATAGTCGCTCTATGCATTCTGGGCGTGGTAGTACTCGGGACTCTCCGCAACGGTCGGGCGGCCCTTTCGTTGCTCGTTGGCGCATCGGCTGGTCTCGTCGCCGTCCAGGTGTTCCGAGTCCATGTGTTTACGATCTTGGTGATTGCGTGGGCGCTCTATAAGGGCGGAACTCACAACCCAAAGAGCGCCATCCGGATTGTGTTGATTGCGATACCCGTTGCCCTCATGGCTTTCACGTCTGTTGTTGGCGATCTGGTCAACAGTGACACGCTTGTTTACCAGCTCATCGGGCTCGCTGCTTCATCCGCTCTGATCATCGCCCTCTCGACGAAAGAAGACCGTAGGCAAATGCTCGGCGGTCTTCTTGCGATGGTGACGCTCAGTAGTATTGTCGGCGTTTTGCAGGTATTAAAAATCGTGCCGCTTGATCCGTGGCATCTTAGCGTCAGCGCCCTCGGAAGGCCGATTGGACTTTATCCTGAACCTGACTGGCTAGGCATGTTTGCCGGCGTAGGGGCAGTCATGGCGTGGCGGATACCGATGCGTCGTTCTCTGCGCGTGCTGGCAGTGTCGGTCAACTCTGCCGCTTTCATCCTCGCGTTTGCACGGGCTGCGTGGATCGCTGTGGCTGTGGGCGTGGCCGTCGTGATCGTCACGAGCTGGTTCGCGAGGAAACGAGAGAAAGACCACCAATCGACTAGGGGCAGGGCGGCCGCAGTGGGAGTTATCGCCGCTGCAACGGTATGCGTGTTCATGTTTGTTCCCACGCTGGTGAACAACCTCGCAACAAGGCTCAGCCAGACACTTCAAGTCAGCGGCGACGACATATCCGGACAAGCGCGAGTGCGACAGTTCGATTCTCTGATGCGGCTGGCAGATATGGCCCCGTTCTACGGCCATGGACTAAGTGCTAGCGGTCGCGTAGGCGTGTGGGGAGACATCATCTCAGGCGTAGCTTCTAGCAACAATGTCGCAAGCAACTGGATTCTTGCAATGTGGGTGGATGGAAAGTACCTCGCGGTACCGTTCATCATGCTTTTCACTTTTGTGGCCATGAAGTCGATGCGAACGATCGAGGGTCAAGCCCTACTGATCGTGCTTGTCAGCAGTCTCTTCTCCAACGCCACATTCTTCCCGGTGACCTGGATGCTGCTCGCCTTGGCCATGATGCCGGGAAGTACGGCCACCACTCCACTGATCGTAAATCAGCTCCCCAATGGCACCAAGTACGCTGGAAACCAGAACGCCCGCAACGGAAATCATCGGACTAAAGTGGTTCAAGACGCAATGCATAGAAATGCCCCTGCTATTTCCCCTGCCCAAGTGGACGGTACTACGAACGCCGCATCTTCAAGTTTGCTTCCCTCGTAGTGCTGCCCCGAGCATAAGGTCTCCAAAAGCGTCCAAGGGCCTCTCAGCCAGTGATAAGCCGGGCTTATTCTACCGAGCACGGCTACCTGGGAAGTTTCGCGGCGAAGGACTCAATGCTGGCCCCGACAAGGGCGCCGATGATCATCGCGACATCGAAATCAACCAGCCCGCCACCGGCCGCGACAACGGAAACAAAAACCTGCAAGGCCTCCCCCATATGACTCAGTTCCATGGAGAGGGATGAAGGTCGATTCGGACTCGCTAGTCCGCTTGCACGTGCCCCAAGCATGAGGGCTACACAACGCCGGTTAAGTGCCCAAACTGAAATCGCCCGGTCCACCTCGGTGGGCGGGGCTTTTTCGCCGTCCGCGCTCAGCGCGGCCACAACCGGGGCTGGTATCCGGTTCTACGACACCACACCTACAAAGCCGATCGGGTCAGATAGTACCGTGTGGCGTGACGCCGTGGGGACACAGATTGGTCAGGTCATGGTGCTGGCGGCACGCTTAGGCTTGGGCGTTGCCGCCAGCCTATCCGCCTTCCGCCGATCGATAATGTTGCGAAGATTGGCGGCGGGGCGCTCGATAAGATACCAGCTAACAATCGCCGCGATGAGGGTTAGCGAGATCGTTGCCAGACCCTCTGCCATATTGCGTGGCGGGTTGCCTATCCAGTTCACTATCGGATAGTTCCAAAGGTAAGCCGCATAGGAAATCATGCCAAGGTTCAACATGGGCTTCAGCCACTTCGACGGCAACGTCTGCCATGACTTCAGTTCAAAGATCAGGCCGACCGAACCGATAGCAACCAAGGGTCCGATCAAGAAGTATGCGCCCGGCCAGTCCTTCATCTCGGGGGCGACGCTGATAATCATGAGAGCCGCGAGTGAGATGCCAGCGACAACCCGCCTACGGCCCTTTATGATTCTGTCCAGCCGGGCTTCACCCAGTTTCGCAGCCGCGCCGATCAGCATGGCCGCCATCCAAGAAGTCGGCAGCGTGTAGACCTTGTAGGTCAAGGGGTAAACCAGGATGATTGAGGCCACACACGCGCCTAGGATCGCGACCAAGGAGAGTAGCGTGAAGAGACGAGTCTTCCCGAACCTCACACCGAGGGTCAGGACAAGTGGCCACAGAAGATAGAACTGTTCCTCGGTGGCCAGCGTCCACAAGTGACTGAGGTTTATGCTGCCGTGGTCGAAGCCAGGAATGTTCTCGGTGTAGGTCAACGCGGTGAATAGGGATCGGCCTATCTTCGGTCTGTCTCCCAGCGGATTCCAGACGGCCTCAATGGCGGCCCAGATGGCAAGCATGAACACCAGTGCTGGGATAAGCCGGAACGCCCGGTGCAAGTAGAACCTGCGGTAATCGATCCTGCCCGTTTCTCCCAGGCTCCTAATCAGCAACCCCGTGATCAAATATCCACTCAGTGCGAAGAACATGACGACGCCAACAATGCCAGCACCGCCCAGCACCCCCGCATGTCGGAGGAGAACAAGAAAAATGGCAAGGCCCCTGATGAGGTCAAGGCCCGGTTTCCGGTCTGCCTGATTTGGTGCGCGAAAGAGACCGAACATAGTGGTACCCCCAGATTGAATAATCGCCGCTTACCCAGGCGAAAGCACCCTTAGTGTATCGGCTGCAAACCCAAGTTGTACCCCAGATGCCGCTGATTACAACAAGACCAGTTTTGGTGCCTGGCTTCACAACGGCCGAAACCTCGTCATCGGACGGTGGCGACTTTGGTTGTCTAACGGACTCCCGGATTGATGGTCCGGCGCCGCACCCTGGTCGCTGCCACTCATACTTCTTTGGGGCCTTCGTAGTAGTCCGTCGGCCAAGGCACTGACACCAGCATGTGAACGTGAGTCCACCCGTACGCGAACGCGGGTACCCCCGTGAGTCTCGCCGTTGCTGTAATCCAGCTTCACCGGCGGGGCTCCTTGGGTATCGGCGCACCTTCGACTGCTGCGAGTTCCACCGCCGGCACTACGGGCATGGGCCTATGGGCGTGCTGCGGCTGCCAGAGTATCTCTTCCGCCACGGCCAGAGTCTGCCACCGCGGGCTCACGATTTGGCTCAGGTCAAATAGGGTGACCGGCCGAATTCTATAGATCGCCACTGCTAGCATGGCTGGCATGGGGAAATCATCTGCGGTCGCTGGCATTGTCACTTTTAACCCAGACCTTGGCCGGCTCCGCGAAAACCTAACAGCGGCGTTTCATGAAGTCGGTGAGATTGTCATCATTGACAACAATTCCGAGAATCTTGGTAGCATCGAAAGTCTCCGTGACGAATTTCCAGGGCTATATATCTTGGCGAACACGTCAAACGGCGGAATCGCGACAGCCCTGAATCAGGTGATGGCGTGGGCCGCGAAGCGAGGTATGGCTTGGGCTCTCCTCCTAGACCAGGACTCGGTGGTTGCACGAGGGATGGTCGATTCGCTGGCAAGAAGCATTGACGCGGAAGTTGGCGTAGTTTGCCCTTCCATAGTTGACCGTTCGGATCCCAGCCCGGTAATCGAATCCGGACCTCCCGTTGACGTTGACTACTGCATCACGTCTGGATCTCTTTGCAGCGTGAAAGCGTGGAAGTCCGTAGACGGCTACGACGAGGCCATGTTCATTGATTTCGTTGACTTCGACTTCTGCCTGCGCCTTCGGGAAGCTGGGTTTCGGATCATCCGCGAGCCCGGATCGACGCTCCTTCATGAGATCGGTCAGATCACGCGCCACGGACCGATGACCGCGTACCACCACTCCGCTTTCCGTAGCTACCATATGGCCCGGGACATGCTCTACTACGCGCACAAGCACCGCAGTTCACCGCGAGAATTGATGGTTCACCAGCGCCGGCTAGCCGGAACGTACGCTGTGCTGTTTCGCAAGGCCATCGTCGTAAGCTTATTCGAGGAGGACCGACTGCGCCGCGTGACTTCCATCATTCGAGGCGTCTTCTCCGGCACCATTGCTCTACGACGTGTCGCGTAACTCCACCGTTCGGCGGGCTCGCGAAATCCTTGTCCGCGGTCGAGCGAACCTCCATGCGCCTGCACTGTCCCTAGCTTCGCAAGTGTCCGGGCTCGCCCAGTTGGCGGCACTATTGTGGAGGTACGGACCGACCAACGCGACGGACGCCTACTTTTATCTCTTTAATCTCGGCAACCTGCCAATCCAGATTTTCATCGTCGGAGTTCTGTATCCGATGATGCTCAGCGCTGACCGGGTAACTCGAAGGGGGGCAAAGAGATTCGGGCGGCTCGTCCCATTGGGCGCCCTAGCTGCCGTCGCAGCGGGAGCAGGCTGGCTTTGGGTCCAGGGCAGGGTCACGCCCACCTTGATTCCCGTACTTGTGCTTGCGTCCCTCAACGCCCTACTTCAAGCCCGCCTATGGTTCCGGGCTGTGTCTGCTGAAGCTGAAGGATCACCGCAATGGGTAGCTGCCGTTGCACTTCCCGCAAATGCGCTAGCAACACTGGTGCTACTGGCCCCTTGGCCCTCATCCGACGTGACGGTGACGGCCATGATGGCCGCCCTGTGCCTAGCGAATGCAGCATTCATCGCACTGATGGCCAAGAAAAGCGTTGGTCGAGAAGCTCTCCGGCGCTTGCCGTCCAGACCGGAGCGGAGGCATGCGGCGCACTGGTGGTTCCTCACTAAGTCCTTCGTGAGCTACGGCGGCCTGATGGTAGTGCAGTCCCTGGCATTGATCCTTCCACCGGCGGTGCTCACCTTGCTGTCGTTGCCAATGAAGATAGTTGGATCAGTCTCGGCTACCTTCGTGAACGCGATAATGCCGCGCCTCGTCCACCAAAACACTGACTCTCCGGCGGCTGCAAGGAAGTTCCTGCGACAGCTGGCCGCCCTCATAGGCGGAGTTGCGATCGCAGGCTCAATCGGTGGATATTTAGCTTTCCCGCAGTATTTCACGACCGTCGTAATCGTCGCACTGTGGTTGGTTGCTTCCGCGTCGTCTTCTGTAGCTCAACGTATGACCTTCAGGTTTCTCCCCCCAAGTGCTTCTAGGGTCACGATCGTTGTAGTCCCGGTCATCGTGGTCGCCGTCGCGCTGTCAACGCAATCGGGGGGTTTTGGCCTGGTGGCCCTTCTCTGTGCGTATGCCTTGGTGGACGCTTCTTCGAGTTTCCTTTTGCTGCTGTCGCTCGGCGACAAATTAATGGCGTGGGTTTCGGGCCTGATTACGCTCGGACTATCCGGGATCTGGATCGGCAGCCTTCTGTCGAACTCCCCGTAGGAGGACCCAAGGGAGTTCGACAGCGCTCCGGGCCTGGGATTTGGTGGCGTAAACGGTCCGATAGACGCGCTCGTTTTTCAGGGCGGTGGCGAGGCGGACGAACCCTTGCCAGATGTGGATGTAGGTGATGTCGCTGACGAACATCACCCAGGGGCGGTCGGCGGTGAAGTCCCGTCTGAGGAGGTCGGGCATGCCCGCGGCTGCCTCAGCGTCAGCCTCGGTGGTTAAGCGGAAACGGCCGTGGTTGACAGGCCATCAGACTGCCCGCAGCTCTTGAACTTCGCGCTCGAGCTCCCTCAGCCGGGCCCGTTCTGTGACGGTCAGATCTGTTTCCGTGCCGGCCGTTGGCTTCGCGGTTGCGGAGCTTCTCGGGGCCAGCACCGTACGTGGTGGCCACGTCCTTGATCGGCTTGAACGGGTCGATCACCTCGCGACACAGCTCGTCTTTGAACTCCTGGGTAAATCGTCTGCGTGATGCGGTCATGCTGATCTCTACTTTCGGTAGACCCTCATTTTAAGAGGGCCCACTGTCCGAGATCTCCACTGCAGGCCAGCCCGCGCAATGAGGCCCCTCGTGGTTGGGTCGGAAATGAGTCCGTGTCCTCGAAGACAAGAGGGCACGTGGCCCTGCTGCGATAAGTGTGCTAAGACGAAAATGTGGTGCGTCAGGCTGGGAGTTGGATGACGATTGCTTCGTATTCGAGTTGTTTAGCTGGTGGAGCGCCCGGTTATTTGTCCGGCCGGTTGGCCCTGCAGGTCGTGGCGATCGACCCCTCGGCGGCATTCCGCAAGGCATTGCGCATGTGGCTTCCCCGCACCGCCGTCGCCGTGGGTCATTTCCGCCTGATCTCCCTGGCCAACCAGTCCGTCACCGAGACACCGCAGAACCTCTCCCAACAGGCCAAGGGCCGCCGGGACAGGGCCGTGGACAAGGCCTGGGCGCACCGGGCGCTGCTTCTACGCCACGCCGACACGCTCACATAGAGGGAGGTCCTGCGGTTGGAGGAAGTGTTCGCGCTGACGATCCGACCGGTACGCTCCAAGCCGTCTGATAGGTAAAGGAATAGCACCGGGTTTTGCTGCGCACCGGCTCCCTGCAGGACGCCGCGACGGCGAAGAAGAACTTGAGGAAATGGTGAAGTCAGCCGCACGGTCGGAAACGAACAAGCTCTACTGCACCGTCTGCCGCTGATGAAAAGAGATCGGGGTGCTGATCATTACCGGGGCCACTACAGGCAAGGTCAAACATCAACACACCGCCCACGGATACCGCAACCAAGACAACTGCAAACCCGTCGTTCTCTTGAGAAATGCCGTACGGACGGCGGCATGAGGATCATCCCGGGAATCTATTTCCCCATGAACTGTGAATAATCGTCAAACAGGCCAACCAGGCCTAAATGCGAAGATCCCTATTCACGCTCGCAGCTGGATAGTGCATGGGTCCAGGAACGCACTTTATCTGCGCTGAACCCGATCATTGGGAAATACAGTTGCAGGTCGCATTGATTCAGGGGACTCCGCCTTGTCGTATTCAAACTCCTGGTCAATGAACCCGTCAAATGAATTATCTGGCAGTCTGCGTGATCGCTGATTTTCGCTTGCCGCGCCGACAGTCGCTTTCAGAGCTGGGCTTTCCTTTTGGCTGTAGTACCCGTATGTGTACGCGTCAGGCCCTTTAGCGGGCAACCTATTTAAGACCACACCTAGGACATTCGATCCAACCATTTCAAGGGAGCTGAGCGCCTTTTGAAGGTCATTGTGGCGAAGTTTCTGAGAACCAACAACCACCACGACACCTCCGACGTGTTGGGACAGAACTGCGGCATCTGTAACTGGAAGAAGGGGCGGCGCGTCAATCACGACATGATCGAACGCTTCTTCCAATCGAAGAATAAGCTGCTTCATTTCTACCGATCCCAATAGTTCGCTTGGATTGGGAGGTATCTGACCTGATGTGAGAACGAAGAGGCTTTCCTCTCCCCACGCTTGAAGAAGATCGTTGATGTCAGCCGTGCCGATCAGCGCGGTCGTGAGACCCGCATTGCCATCAAGTCCAAGGTATTCACTAACCATGGGGCGTCGCAGATCGGCATCAATAAGGCATACGGTTTGGCCAGCCTGCGCCAAGGCTATCGCGAGATTCGTGGCTGTCGTGCTCTTGCCTTCACCTGGAAGCGAGGACGTAATAAGAACTGTCTTCGCTTGGCCCGAAACGTTGGCGAACTGGAGATTTGTTCTGAATTGACGGAAGGACTCTGCTCTAGGACTTTGCGCCTCAGTCTGGGTAAGAAGGGGCTTCTTCACCGCGTCCTGATCGAAGGATATCCCGCCCAGTAAAGGAGCGTCGGTGACGCGTCGCAGGTCAAGTTCTCCCCGAACTCTGTTGTCAAGAACGGTCCGCAATACGGCAGCTGCGACGCCCAGTACCAAGCCAAGGAGGAATCCGATAAGCAAATTCAAACGTGTATTGGGTGCCGAAGGGGTCACCGGGGCTGTCGCGGGTTTTATAATCGAAAGGCTCACCGGGGAAGCGCCGCCGGTTTTCGGTTTTTCCAGCGTATCGACAGTCTTGATGAGACTACCCGAGACTGCTTGGGCGATCGCGGCGGCCTGGGCGGGGGAAGTGTCCGTCACTGAGATGTTGATTATGACCGTATTTAGATCGGTCGAAGTGGTGACGCGACGAGCCAGTTCATCCGAGGTCTCATGGAGACCGAGTGAGTCAATAACCGGCTGAAGCACGATCGGAGATCCAACCGTCTTTGCGTATGACTGAACGCGTGCTTGGCTGAAGGTATTCCCCTGTTGCAACTCTTGGACAGACCCGGAGTTCTGAATGGCGACAAACAGCTGCGTATCGGCCGAATAAGTCGGTTTTGATAGGACTGTCACGACTCCACTGATCAGCAGGCAACCTAAGGTTGTGGCCACAATCAATATCCAATTGTGTCGAACGATGCGCAAATAATCGCGTAAGTCCAAACCAGAGTCCCCCTGTACTGATGACTGGGCGCTGCCGCGAAGCACCCCCAGAACGGCAACATTCGTGCGGTCTCCGCAATTGTACCGTCCGTAGCCTCCTGCTCTTCGCGTTGGCATGGCCACTGTCCGGTTCGGGTTGGTTCTGGGAGCGAGCGGGCCGCCTCTCGCTCGACTTCGTTTGCAGATGACATCTGACTATTTGAGCGACCTCTGCCGCCAGATGCCGGTTAGTCCGATGGACTGCGGAGGGATAGGTGGAGATCGCCTTCACTTCATCAGAAGCTCAGAAGCTGGGTGCAGAGGCATGAGGCTTCTCGGCGAGGGCGATGCCACCTAGCGTCTGCCCTACGGCGGGCCATATCTTCCTTGCATGCCAAAACCTTGGGCTCGAGGCTTGCACAACGCAATAGCGCGCCGCGAGCCGGAAGGAATCGTGATCCACGATCCCCGCGGCTCCCAATTCCGCTCCAACGTCTTCGTGTGGACGTTGAAGAGCAGCGGGCTCACCGGATCGATGGGCCGGGTCGGCGCGTGCGCCGATAACGCTGCCATGGAATCATTCTTCTCGCTCCTGCAGAAGGACGTCCTGGATAGCCGGCGATGGTCCACGAGGGCGGACCTGCGACTGGCGATCGTGACGTGGATCGAGAAAACCTACCACCGGAAACGCCGCCTCCGACGGCTAACACCCGTCGAGTTTGAGACAATAAATAGCGGCCTCAAAGCCGCCAAGCGACACTGAACCTCGAGTCAACGAAATCCGGGGCAGTCCCTTGCACGCGAGCGATAGGACTGCGCCTCGGGACAATCGCTTCAAGTTGTGTGGCACGTTTCGAGCCTAGCGGCAGACGGTGTACGTGGTGGCGTAATTGCCCAATGGCGCGCCCACCGGCAGGAGACCTTTAAGTCGTGGGTAAATCCGTGGTGGGGCGAATCGACGCGTTACGCTGACCCGCTCGTTCGCAACCTCCGGGTGCGAGACAGTTCGGTCAGGATCCGTGAGGTGAATCGTCGGTCATTGGGGTTGGCGTTACTGCGAACTTCGGCTGAAGCCGTGGCGTAAAAACGAGTGCACGTGATCATCTTTGACAAAAATTGTCGACGTACAATACTTAATTTGACAGCTCTTGCGTGTCCGATCTATGGTGACTTCGATCCTGGACAGGAGTCCATCCGTGCTCGTTTGTCCCAATTGGTCAGGCGCCCCATGGCCGCCGTCCCTATTCGGCTTACTTGGACCGACTTGTGGCCGATACTTATTCGGGGAACTCTCAGGCAGACCAAATCGGAGGACGCGTTGCCGGGCTACGTAGACATCAACCCTTATCGGAAGACCACTCGGAAACGCTTCAAATTCGGGGGGTTGATCGCCCTGTTGCTGGTCACGACGGGTGTGGTGTTCCTGGCCCTATTTCGGTAGCGACGCGGGTCCTTTGAACACTACGTATTGGGCTTGGCTACGATGTTTGGCAGTCTTCGCGTCCTCGGAGCAGTTGGCATTCTAATCCTCGCCCACTCGGAAGCGCGAAAAGAACAAGATGAGCCGTCCTACTTGTTGTGCCGCCTTGATGGCGTGCGCATGTCCGACGACGTAGGTTGATCGGCCGCGGTAGTCGCACGAAATGTCCCAGAGCGCAAAGAGCTCGGCACCTACCGCGTATCCAGATCCTCGAACACCAGGAACGTCTGCGTGTCCTGCACTCCTGGCATCGACTGCAGTCTGTCGAAGATGACCCTGCGCAGGTGGATATTGTCGGTGGCACGGACCAGCAGGATGACGTCGAAATCGCCGCCCACCAGCGCAATGTGCTGTACCTCCGGAATGAGCCGAAGCTCTTCGCGGAGCTCACGCCAAGAGTGCTGCTGCACTTTCAGCGTGACGTAGGCCGATGACTTCAAGCCGGCCTTGATGGGGTCCACCAGTGCGGTGAACTTTGTGAGCACTCCTTCGCCCGTCAGCCGCGAGATTCTTGAGTACGCGTGTGCCCGGCTGATGTGGACGTTTTCCGCCACCTGGGTCACGGACATCCGGCCGTCCCGCGTCAGTTCGGCAATGATGTCCCTGTCCACTTGGTCGAGAGGAACCTCTGCCTGATCCGCTTCGACCTCGGCCATTGCATCTCCAATTCGTCCACAGCGTGGGCCCGTTACCCAGCTCACATTTGCAATCCGTCTTCCAGACTAAGGGTTTCAGGCAAGCTTTTCCACGATTCTGCCCAGAGCTGGATACGAAACTTCTCCAGGGAACATACTGGTGACAAATAGTGGATACAGAAGGACGGACCAATGACGATCTCCGCGGACCATGAGGCCCAGGGTCTGGCTGACGCTCGGCCGGACGCCACCGACTCAAACGACCAGGCTTCCGAAGTGCGGCGCAAGTTCGGCATCAGCGTGGAAGACTACATGCTTCCTGCCCGCCACCAGATCCAGATGGTCGATCCCTCCGGCGCGCTCAAGCCCGAAGGTGAACAAGGCACGGAACCCGGCCACGAATATCCCATCCCCGGCGACGCTGAACTCATGGCAGCCTACGAACAACTTGTTGTCGGGCGCCGCGTCAATGACCAGAACTCCGCCCTCGTCCGGCAGGGCCGCATGGCCGTTTATCCGTCCAGCCACGGCCAGGAAGCGTGCCAGGTAGCGGCAGCTCTGTGCCTCCGCGAAGGCGACTGGCTCTTCCCCACATACCGCGATGCCGTAGCAGTCATGTCCAAGGGCGTCGACCCTGTGGAGACCATGACCATCTTCCGCGGCGACTGGCACGGCGGCTACGACCCCACCAAGCACAAGGTGGGCATCCAGTGCACGCCTTTGACCACCCAGCTGCTCCACGCCGTCGGCGTTGCGCATGCCGCCAAACTGCGCGGTGAGGACACCGTGGTGTTGGCCATGTGCGGCGACGGTGCCACGAGCGAAGGCGACTTCCACGAGGCCCTCAACTTCGCTGCCGTCTTCCACCTGCCCGTCATCTTCTTCGTCCAGAACAACAAGTACGCCATCTCGGTACCCCTGAGCCAGCAGTCCGTGGCGCCGTCGCTGGCGCACAAGGCCGTCGGTTACGGCATGGCCGGTGAACGCGTTGACGGCAACGACCTCGTCGCTTTGCTCGCCGTGCTGGACCGGGCAGTGAAACTCGCCCGCGAAGGCTCCGGTCCCCTCCTCATCGAGGCCCACACCTACCGCATGCAGGCCCACACCAACGCCGACGACGCCACCCGCTACCGCGAGGACAGCGAAGTGGCCGAATGGACCGCCAAGGACCCCATCAGCCGCATGACGTCTTATCTCACCGGCCGTGGGCTCCTCGACAATGACGGTTCCACCCGAATCGCAGCAAAGGCCGAATCGGTTGCCTCGCAGCTTCGCGAAGGTCTGGGTGAAGACGTACCCGTAGACCCGCAGAATCTCTTCCGCTATGTCTTCTCCACCCCTACGCCGCAACTGAAGGAGCAGTCCGCCCTGCTCGCCGACGAACTCGCCCGTGAGGCATCCAGCCAGAAGGAGGCAGGCAAATGAGCCCCGCCGTCACCACATCCTCTGAGGCCACCGAGCACGCCGCAACCGGCGACGTCAGCTCCGCCACCGCCAGTGCGGCAGCCAGTGCAGCAGCCGTCGCCGGAGCCTCAGGTCCGCAGACCATCACCATGGCCAAGGCGCTCAACACCGCGATGGCGGACGCCATGGAAGCCGACTCTTCCGTCCTGGTATTCGGTGAAGACGTTGGCCGCCTGGGCGGCGTCTTCCGGATCACCGACGGCCTCATGGCCACGTTCGGAGAACAACGCTGCTTCGATACCCCGCTGGCCGAGTCCGGCATCGTGGGCATGGCCGTGGGCATGGCCATGAACGGAATGCGTCCTGTGATCGAGATGCAGTTCGACGCGTTCGCTTACCCGGCCTTCGAACAGATCGTCAGCCACGTCGCCAAGATGCACAACCGGACCAAGGGCGCCGTTAAGCTGCCCATGGTCATCCGTGTCCCTTACGCGGGAGGGATCGGTGGCGTGGAGCACCACTGTGACTCCTCCGAGTCCTACTACGCCCACACCGCAGGCCTGAAGGTCTACACACCGGCGACTGTCGCGGACGGCTACCGCATGCTCCGCGAAGCCATCGATTCCGACGACCCCGTCATGTTCATGGAACCCAAGAAGCTCTACTGGTCCAAAGACCAAGTGGACCTGGGCGCCTTGCGCGCCGAACACGACGCTAACGTTTCCGCGGGTTCCAGCAGCGAAGGCCGGGCCGCCGTCGCGCGTCCCGGCACTGATGCGACGCTGATCGCCTACGGCCCCTCGGTCCCGACCGCGCTTGCCGCCGCCGCTGCCGCCGCTGAAGAAGGCCGCTCCCTCGAGGTGATCGATGTCCGCTCGATCGTTCCTTTCGACGACGAAACCGTCTGCGCGTCGGTGCGCAAGACCGGGCGCGCTGTCGTGATCGCCGAGGCCCATGGATTCGCCTCCGTGTCCTCCGAAATCGTGGCCCGCGTGCAGGAACGCTGCTTCCACTACCTGGCCGCGCCGATCCGCCGGGTGACCGGCTTCGACGTCCCGTACCCGGCTCCGAAGCTGGAACACTACTACTTGCCGAGCGTCGACCGCATCCTCGACGCCGTTGACGACCTTCAATGGGAGAACTGACCATGAGCGCAGAAATGCAGGTGTTCCTGCTTCCGGACCTCGGGGAGGGCCTTACCGAGGCTGAACTCGTCAACTGGCTTGTGGCCGTGGGCGACGAAATCCGCATCGACCAGCCGATCGCCGAGGTGGAGACCGCCAAGTCCATGGTGGAGGTGCCCTCGCCGTACGCAGGCATCGTCGCCGTGCTGCACGGCGAGGCCGGCCAGACACTCGACGTCGGCAAGCCGCTGATCTCCGTGGCTCCTGTTGGTGCTTCGATTGCGGCTGAACCAGAGGCTGAGCCCGAGCCTGTGGAAGAAAAGGTCTCCGAGCCATCCGCGGTCGCCGCAGCTGCCGAAACCTACCGCACCGAAGAGAAGGCCGGATCCGGGAACGTCCTCATTGGCTACGGAACATCCGGAGGTGGCGAGGCCCGCCGCACCCGGCCGCGGAAGGTTTCTGCCGGTTCTGCCGTTGCGGTGAGCCCGGAGCCAGACTTTGCCGAACTCTCTTTGTCCCGTACGCGGATTCCGGGGAAGCTCTCTGCAGTGATTTCCCCCTTGGTGCGGAAGATGGCCCGGGACCATGGTGTCTCGTTGGACGCAGTGCCTGGCTCGGGGGAGAGCGGGCTCATCCTGCGTCGCGACATTGAGGCTGCCATCGGAGGGGCCACGCGCGAGACCACGCCGGTAGAGGTGCCCGCCGTTGTCCAGTCCTCTACCGGAGACCAGGATTCGCGTACCGGCCTGACGGTGGCTTCGCGCACTCCGGTCCGCGGGATCCGGAAGGCTGTTGCGGCGAACATGACCCGCAGCCGCTCCGAGATCCCTGAGGCAACTGTCTGGGTCGACGTGGACGCCACTGCGCTCCTGGAGATGCGTGCCGAACTCAAGACGCGTGATCCGCACGGCGCTCCCGGGCTGCTCGCGTTCATCGCTCGTTTTGTCACAGCCGGGCTAAAAAAATTCCCGGAGCTGAACACCCGGTTTGTCACAGCAGAGGATACGGCCGGCGGTGAAATGCAGGAGATCATCGCGTTCGACGGCATCAACCTTGGCTTCGCCGCGCAGACGGACCGCGGACTCGTGGTTCCGTCGGTCCGCAACGCTCACTTGTTGAACGCCCGCGAACTCGATGCTGAGATCCGCCGGCTCACCGCCGTCGCCCGTGAGGGAAAGGCAACGCCGACGGAGTTGGCTAGCGGGACCTTCACTCTGAACAATTACGGCGTGTTCGGCGTGGACGGTTCTGCAGCGATCATCAACTACCCCGAAGTAGCAATGCTTGGCGTAGGCCGCATCATCGACAAGCCCTGGGTAGTGGACGGGCAACTCGCCGTCCGGAAGGTCACCGAGCTGACGTTGGCTTTCGACCACCGGGTTTGCGATGGGGAAACGGCAGCCGGATTCTTGAGGTATGTTGCGGACGCGATTGAGAGTCCGGGAACGGCGCTGATGGATTTGTAAGGGCGATTGTCCTTCGATAATCTCAAGCTCGATTTCAAAGCGACTAGAAGAACAGGTACTCATCACTCTTAATTCGACTCTTGGGACGCCTCTAGCCTGACACCATGAACAATGGGGGATACCGTTCGGGATGGCGACGCAAGCGGCAACGGAGGACGCGCCAGGATCTGTTTGTATATCTAAGGCTGGTGACGTTCTTCGTTATCGCCGCCGTGGTGTCGGCCATCGCGCTCACTCATTGACCTTCAGCAGCTCGGGTGTATCGCGACCTTGACAAAGGCCGCCGTCTGGTAGAGGTACTGATACCCCCAGGAATAGGTGGGGTTGGTCAATGAGATCAGTGGCAGGGCCCGCCGATCGGCGACCATGTGCAGGTCTCCCGCGTAGCAGCGGCTGACGATCACCCGGGCCCGCGTCACATGGAACTGGGCGGTCAGGACGTCCGCGCTCCTCCAGCCATACTGTTCGGACAGACTTTTCAGCGCCCGCGCTTCGCCTTGTGTCGTGAAAGGTTCGGGCTTGAAGCAAATAATGCGGTACGAGCGCTGAGCGCCACAGATGCTCGCCTCGAATCGGCCGTGTTGATCCACCGGGCTTGAGACCGCAAGCGTGGGTGCATACCGCTGCTGCATCAACTGTTCGGCGTAGACCATGCGTTGGTCCGGCGGCCCCAGCACGAAGAGCACATCCGCGTGTTGTGGCTCGTCCGCGGGTGGGGCAACGTACAGAAAGATTCCGGCTCCGGCCCAGACGATCGCTAAGGCTGCAATGACCGCAAAGGACCGAAAGAGCAATCTCTTCTTTCGGGTTGGCGGGGTGGCCTGTGTTTCGTGATCGCGGAGAAGGGTCATACCGTCCTCTTACCAAAGCGGGATGTGGGCGGCAGCGCTGCACTGGATCTAAGACTACTATTTGCGGGCATGGACTCCCACTGGCGGCCTCACCCAATAACCACCAGGAGGACGACGTTGTCGCCGTCCTGGCTGAGTGTTACGTCCTTGGACAGGGCCTGAAGGGTTGTCATCCCGAGGCTAGGGCGGAGTTGGCCTCGGAGCCGGCCAGGGGAACTTATGCCTATCTGAAGACCTCTAGTGTCCGTTGAGATCGTGACCCGGACATTGTTTCGTTCACCGTGTCGGATGGCGTTGGTAAAGCCTTCTGAGAGCACTTCGATGACTGCTTCGGCCCTGGCGGGGTTCTCGTCGCACAAGACCCACACTCCAGGCTGGATGTCGCATGCCAGCTTCAGCACGCGCCCCCAGGTATTCAGCAGGTCCTGGATACTCGCTGCTGCGCTCCCTGCCTGCCCGGGCGACTCCTCCAAAATCTCATTCTGGGCAGTAGTCACGGCACGGGTCAGGATGTCCCTCACCCGTGGCGGGGCAAGATCCCTTTCGCGATCGTTCCCTCCGGAAGCAGCCAAGGCGAGGGCGCTCGAAACCAGGTTTCCCTGAAGCTTGGTGTGCAGAATCCTGGCGACCCGCCGACGGGTGTGGAGCAGCTTTTGGTGCGCGCGGTCGGCTAGCTTGAGTTGCTCGTTGAGCGAGCGTGCCAGCCTGACCTCATGCCGCCGTCGTTGGCTCTCGGCAGCTCGAAGAACCGCCACAGTGAGCGCAGTCAGCGGATAGGCCCAGATGGCGGACCAGTAGAAGTACGGGGCATAGCCGAATGCGTCCTGCAGCAGGCACGTCACCGACGCTCCAATTGCGGCCGTGCCCGCGTAGCAGAGGGTCATGGCGGAAATCCGAATCAGGGGATGGGTGATCCGCCGCACCGTCCGGGCCGTCGCGGCGTTTCCGGCGAGCAGGATGGCCCCGCCCACAACCCACTGAACAAGAAGGAAAAGGAGGCCGTATTCCGTCAGCAGTCGCACCGCGATGAGTGAAGCGAAGAGCAGGACAGGCAAAGCAACCGGTGCAGCTTGGATCAAGTGCGCCAGCCCCGGCGTGCGTTCTGCACGGGAAGGCCGCTGCGGAGGGGCTGACTCGGGCGGCAAAGGTGTGTGGTCGTGGAAGAGCTGGTGGCTCATCGGGCGGACGACGCTATCGGAGATCGTCCGTAGCAGGCGTGCGGCCTCGGCTCTGTCGAGGCTTGTCATCATCCCGGCAGGGAGGGCCGCGTCAAGGCGTGTGGAGAGCTCGGTGACATAGTCGGATCGGATCGAGCGCAGACGGTTCTCATCGAATCCGAGCTGCGCTTCGATCACAGCCTGAGCAGCGCGGAGCCTGCGTTCAAGCACGGCGTGCCCGCGGATCGAGTCCGTCAGCATCGCAATCGCCGAAAGGAAAACCAGGGCCATCCCGACGTTGATGAGGATGCGGGCCCAGAGGTTTTCGCTGAGGTCCGCAATGTTCAGAACCTGCGCGGACCAAGCGACGAGGACCGGGCGGCAGGCGCCCAACAACGCGAAGGTGCCGAACGCCGTCGTGATCCTGCCCTTAGGGCTCGGGCGTGCCGTGATCAAAGGGCGAAGGAGTATCCCCAAAAGACCAAGCATGACGTGCGCAAGAAGCAGGATCGCGATGCCGGCACGTTCCCCCACCATCGTGGCCGATCCGGTCCCGGACAGCGTGTTCGATCCGGCGAACATGTTCATGACCGTCAGCGACAAGGGCAAGGTCAGAAGCCACGACCAGAGGCTCAGGGCATTGTTACCTCCGATGCCCCGGGCCCAGAGTGCAGGGGAGCGGCCGCTCATTGGCCGCTATCGGCAGGGTCCGGCCACCCGAACGTGCGCGCATACAGCGTCGCTGCGGCAACACGCGGGTTCACGCCCGGACTACGGTTCAAGCCGAGCGCCTCGAACGTGCGCGAAACGGCCTTCTCCACGGATCGCATGCTGCTTCCCCGTTGTTTGGCGATTTCAGCGTTCGACCAGCCCTCCGCGATCATGCGCAGGATATCCAGCTGTACGCGGGTCAGCGCGCCGATCTTCGCTGCGTCCGACGCCACAGGGGGAGTCACGGTGAGCGGAAGTTCCACGAGGGTCGAGTTCACTGCACTGATGAGGCCGTCCACGGAGTCAAGGGACGCCTTGTTGACGAAGGTTGCCCCGGCCGGCAACTCGGAAAAGGGAGCTTCCGACGGATAGTTGGTGAGGAACACAATGGCGCACCCCGGGGAGAGCGACTTCACGACATGCGCCAGTTCGACGCCGTTGGGCCGGGTTCCCAGATCGATGTCCGTCACCAGGACATCGGGATCGACGGCGGCGAACATCGACAGCGCCTCGGACGCGGACGCGCAATCATGCACGTCGAATTCCGCGCCCTTCAAGGCCTCGGCAACAAGCCCGCGCATGAATGGTTGATCTTCGACAACCAGCACCCGCCGAACCCACCCCAGATCCCCCATGGTTGAAGGCTATCCGAGCGCGCCCGGTGATTCACCGGCAGCAGCCAGTTGTTACAACTCAGGATGGATTACGACGGCGGCGCGCTCGCGGTCCGCTTCGCGACGCCGCCTGCCGGAGTGCTTGCCCCAGGCGACGGCCTCAGTGGCGGAGGGCGATCGTGACAACGACGCCTGTGGCGACAGCCAGAATCGCCAATCCAACGTAGGACAGTCTCCGCTGAAACCTTCTCCGACGCTCACGCCGTTCATCCCTGGCCAGATATCCCGTTCTGAAGTTCCCCATGCCGCGAGGATATCGCCGCTGAATCTGCGCTCGCCTGCCGGGGTTCGGGTATTGCGACCGGCCGTTCCCAGGAAGGACACGGCCAGGACGCCTTCCGACGATCAGCGCGGGGGACTAGGATGCCGGAATGAAAGTTACGTTGCTCCGCGGGGAGGGCGATGGCGGGCCCGATTGCCCACATCAATTCGTTGGTCGCTGCGATGATTGCCTCGACGCCGAACGAAATTCACGTGGTGAATCGGGTGGCCACGAGCCGGTGGGTCCCAGCGAATAGTCGTCGGTGCTTCCTCCGGGAGGCGCCCGTCGTCGGTACTTGCCTCGAAATGAATAGGTGGAATCCATGCGGATTACCGTGATTGGGCGGGGTCACGTCGGCGGCGCCCTCGCACGACGCTGGACGGCCGCAGGCCACGACGTGACTGCGCTCGGCCGTGACGGCGGTGATGCCACCGGCGCTGACGTGGTGGTGGTCGCCATCCCGGGAGACTCGATCGCCGTCGGGCTCGCCAACATTGCCGGCCTCGACGGCAAGGTGACCATCGATGCCAGCAATACCTTCGGCGATCGGCCGCCGGGCTACGACTCGATCGCCCATCAGGTCAAAGCGATGATCGGCGGGCCCACCGCAAAGGCGTTCAACACCAATTTCGCGTCGATCTACGACGCCGTCGATGCGGAGCCAATGCCTCCAGGAACCCTCTACGCGTCCGACGCCGATGCTCGCCAGGTGGCCGAGCAGCTCATCAGGGACGCAGGATTCGAGCCGATCCACCTTGGCGACTTGGCAAAGGCTCCACTGCTGGAAAGCCTCATCGCCCTGACCTCAACGCTGGACAGGGGAGAACTCGGTCCGTTCTTCTACCGCTTCAACCGCCCCGGCGAGATGGCGGCACGATTGGGCCTCAACCCGAGCTGAGTTCCAGCCCGCCAACCCCTACTGCAGCTTGAACAAATTGTGCGTGGCCGGCCCCTCCAGCAGTTTGCCCGCGGCCGAGAATCGCGATCCGTGCAGCGGGCAGTCCCAGGACTTCTCGGCGTCGTTCCAGTGCAGGATCCCGCCCAAGTGCGCACATTCTGCCGACACCCGGCACACCACGCCATCCACCGTGCAGATAGCGGCGGGTTTCCCGTGGAAAAGTCCTGTGACGCCCGTTCCCTCGGCGGGGCTGGTCTCTTCCGTGATGGCAGGCTTCTTCTTCAAGGCCGCCTTGTCCCGGAAATTCTGCTGCTGTGTCTCGACGTTGAGCGAAATCGTCGACGCTGCCCCGCGGGCACCGGTGATCCGGTGGTGGATCGTGCGGGCCCACTCCGGCTTTTCGCCACGGATATCCGCAGTGATATCCAGCGCCGCCGCAACACCGTTTGTCATGCCCCACTTGTTGTAGCCGGTGCCGAAGAAGATCTTCCCGTGGCCCCGGGGAAGCCTGCCGAAGAACGGCATGAGATTGCCGGCCTGGTAGTCCTGGGCAGCCCACGTGTGCGTGACCTCGGCCCCCGGATAGTGCTGTTGGGCCCAACCGAGCAGCTCATTCACATGGACCTGCGTCGACGGCGCCCGGCCACCCGCATGACCGAACCCGCCCACCAAAAGCAACGACCCGCCGTCGGGCATTGGATAGTCCCTCAGTGAGCGGGTGGGCGGCTCCGCGGAAAGGTACATTCCGGGAGGCGGGTTGATGCCGTCCGGCAGCCGCAACGCGGCGGCGTACGAACGATTGGGCCGCAGCTTCGCGAAGTACAGTCCGCGGTTCAGGATGGGTGTCCCGGTGGCGAGCACCACGTTGCGGGCGCGGACCTCGCCCTTCCGTGTGACCACCGTCAGGGGATCGCCGTTGCGGACGTTCATGACGCGGATACCCTCAACAATGCTGCCGCCGGCAGCCCGGACGTCCGCAGCCAGCGCATCCAGGACGTCCATGGGGTTGAACTGGGCCTGCTTCGCAAGCCGCAAGGCGGCGTCGACGTCGAACGGCAGCCCCGTCTCGCGGGTGGACTTGACGTTGAGCCCGCACGCCCGGGAAGCGTTGGCTTCGGCGACGAGGTGTTCCGCGCCGGTCGGCGTGGTGGCGAAGGTGTAAGCGTCCCGGTACTGGAAAGGCACACCCCGGCCCTCGAGGTACTCGAGCAGCCACTTCTGGCCTGCCCGGTTCGCGTCCACGTAGGCGCGGACCACGTTCACCGAATACTGGTCCCGGAGCCTGGACAGCGTAGTGCCCTGCAAAAGGCTCAACTTGGCCGTGGTGTTGCCGGTGTTGACCGCACCGATGTGCCGGGCCTCGAGGACCAGCACGCTGCTGCCGGCCCGTGCCAGCATGAGGGCCGTGGCCAGGCCCGTGATCCCGGCGCCGACCACGACGGCGTCGTAACTGTTCCCTGGCATGAATTCATCGGGGCTCGCAGCTGCGGAAGCCTCGCGGGCGTCTAGCCACAGAGAAGTCATAGCGTCCCATGTCCCTTCAGCCGGCCGCGGCCCACACCGGAATTAGCGCGGCGGCGGCCCGGTAGTGCCAGAGAAGCAGAAGGCCGCAAGAGAAGCAATAGGGGAGCGTGCGGGCTTCGCGGGATGCTGTGCCGAGTCAACGAAAAACGGGGTCTGACAGACCGGTCTGTCTGCTTGCTCCGGGAGTACGATTACTCTCACCATGAGTACGCCAGATGCCTCGGAAGCACCCGGTTCGTCTTCATTGCCAGCCGGACAAACGACCACCCGTGATGACGCGTTGGATCGTATCCTGGACGCCGCCTACGAACTCTTCTCCCGCCGCGGGATCCGCGCGGTGGGGGTCGATCAGCTCATCGAGCGTTCAGGAGTAGCGAAGGCCACCTTCTACCGCCACTTCCCCTCGAAGGACGATCTGGTTCTTGCCTTCCTGGCGCTTCGCGACCAGATCTGGACCGTGGACTTGATCATCTCCGACGCCCGGAACCGGGGAAACACCCCCGAGGAGCAGTTGCTCGCGATCTTTGACGTCTTCGGCGACTGGTTCCAGCGGGAGGATTTTGAGGCGTGCTCGTTCATCAACGTCCTGCTTGAAATGGGGCGTGAACATCCCCTGGGCAAAGCCAGCATCGGCTACCTTGCCAGGATCAGGGGGCACATCCAGGAGTTGGCAGAAGAAGCCGGACTGGAACGCACCGAGGATTTCGCGCGCTCCTGGCACATCCTGATGAAGGGGTCCATCATCTCGGCCACCGAAGGGGACGTCCTGGCGTCGAAGCGCGCCCAACAGATGGCCTCCTGGCTGATAGAACAACATCGGGGTCCGGAGCGCCCGGTAACCGCCTGAGACGTCCCGAGTCCTGCGGGCCGGGTCAGGTGCGCGCGGTGCGGCCGCGACCGCCGGGAGAGGCGAGGCGCCCGGCTTTTCCGGCCCACTTTGCCCATTCGCGGGGCTGGACCGAGGGCCGGCCAAGGTGATACCCCTGTCCAAGGGGGACACCCAAGCCGGTAAGAGTGTCGAGCTCGTCCTTGGTTTCGATGCGCTGGGCAGTCAAGACCGCCCCGATCTCCCGCGCGAACGCAACCTCCGCCTCGACGAGTTCCTGCCGGAGGGAATCCAGGTTCAGGCCCGCAGTCAGATTCCGCTCCAGTTTGATCATCTCCGGCTTGAGCCGAAGAACGTGGCTCGCCGCAGCAAAGAAGGAACCCGTATTCTCGATGCACAACCGCACGCCGGCACTGCGCAACGGAGCCACTGCTGCGTCGAGCGAATCAGCCTGATCTTGCGGAAACTTCCCGGAGACTTCAAGGATCACCCGACCCGGCGCCACCGGAGTTTGCTCGAAAAGCCCTGGAAGACGCGGATCCAGGCAGACCTCGTCGGAAAGCTTCAGCGCCACGAAAAGGTGGGGCGGCAGCTTGAGCGCGGCCTCAAGCCCCGACTCCAACGCCGCGAATTCGAGATCGGTCCGGAGCCCCGAGTCCTCGGCTTCCGCGAACCAGAAATCGGCAGGATCTCCGCTGTCGCTGACGAAGCGGGTCAACGCCTCGGCGCCGACCGGCGTGCCCGTGGTGAGGTCGAAAACGGGCTGGAAGGCGGTCATCAGCATGTGGTCCCGGAGCACGGCCTCAAGCCGCGGGCTGCTTGGGTGCTGAGACTCCGGCTCGTCCTGCGGGGCCGGCTCGCCTTGTTCGGCCGGCTCGTCCCTCTCGCCTTGCTGGTCCGGCTGTTCCGACCTGAGCTCAGACAAGTGCTCCAGCAACGCCTCTTCCGGATGCCCGGGGTTGGCGGCAATGTGCTGGCGAAGTTGCTCACGCACAGCGTCCGTCGCTTGCGAAGAGTCCGACAAGACTTCATCGATGATTTCGAGAACCTGGCGGCGCAGCCCACTCAGCTGCTTGAGCGGCCGCTCGGCAGTCTCCCCGCTGGCCCGCAACCCGGCGTCGGTCAATGCAAAATGAGACGGTTTTCGCGTCGACATGAAATCATTCCTTTGCCTTTAGCTCCCCCCCGAGCCCGGGACCTGCAAACAAGGGGAATACTACAGGCGAACAATCCAGCAGGCGTGCATTGGAATGAAATCTCAATTGGAAGGAAAGGCGCTCTCGATCCTCCCAGCTCCACGTGGGTAGAATCGAGGCCTGAACACTGCCGGAACGCATCAGACGGAGAAACAATGTCAGCATGGCTCGAAGTCGGCCCTAACAACTATGTGTTGGAGACCGAAGGGTGCCTGCTCAACACGGGCCTCGTTGTAGGAACGGAACGAGCCATGGTGATCGACACCGGTTGCGGCCCCCGCCAGGGCAAGCAGATCCTCGCGGCCGTCCGCGAAAAGACCCAGCTGCCGCTCGTCGTCGTGAACACCCACGCCCACTACGACCACTACTTCGGCAACGCCGTTTTTGCCGACGACGGCGTCACGGAGTTTTGGGGGCACGTCAACTGTGCGGCGACAATCGACGACGACGGCGACCACCAGCGCCGCTTCGTCGCCGCCACGGAACCTGAGATGGCCGCGGGCCACGGCGACGCCGTCGAGATCGTCATTCCCAACGCGATCGTCAAGGATCAGCCTGTGCTGGTTGACCTCGGCGGCCTCACCGCGACGCTGTTCTACCTCGGCCGTGGCCACACCGACGGCGACCTCCTGGTCGGCACGCCCAGCACCCTTTACGCCGGTGACCTCGTGGAACAAGGTGCGCATCCCTCGTTCGAGGACTCCTACCCGGAGGATTGGGCCGACGCCTTGCGGCACATCTCCGCTTTGCGCCACCGCTACGAGTTCCTCATCCCCGGCCACGGCAAGCCGTGCAGCGACCAGTTCGTGAAGACCATGGCCAACACCATGTCCACAGCGGTCCGGCAGGCCAGGCAGTCGATCCGGGACACGCCGTCGGACGCTACCAAAGCGATCCCGGTGCTTCCCTACGGACCCGAGCAATCACGCTGGTTCATCAAGCGGCTCCAGGAGACGCAAGCGCAGCACTAAGCGGTGTGCTTGAAGGCGTGCCCGGCCTCGCGGGCTGCGTAATAGATGATCACGGCTCCCGCCAGGGGATCGGCCCACCACCAGCCGAACAGGGCATTCAGTGCTAGCCCGGCCAGCACCGCGCCGGCCAGGTAGGCGTCCACGAGGGTCACTTTTCCTTCCGCGCTGAGCACCGGATTGCCCATGCGGTGTCCCGTGCGGATTTTGCCCCACGCCAGGGCGAGCATGACCACGAAGGTCAGGGCCGTCCAGGCGATCCCCGGAACTGAGGTGGCCGGGCGGACTCCCGTGGCAAACACGACGGCCACCTGGATGAGCAAGTAGGCGCCTAGCACTGCGAAGGCTATCCCGATCAGTCGCATCGCAGGGGCTTCGCGCTCCTTGTGGGAACCTTTGAGCTGCCACACCACCACGATCGAAGCAAAGATCTCGATCAGGGAATCCAGGCCGAAACCCGCCAGTGCCGGGGAACCGGCCTGGATGGCGGCGGCTGCCAGGACGCCGAGGCCTGCCACGTTCCAGCCCAGGGTTGCGTATTCCAGCCGCAACCCGCGGCGCAACAAGATCACGCGGTCCTTGGTTCCTTGCTGAGGCAGGGGAGTGGTCATCAGTGCGTTCCGGTTTCGTGGACGGCGTGGCCGGCGGGTTCGAGCTGGAAGGTGGAGTGTTCGACGTCGAAATGCCCGGTGAGGCAGCTTTGCAGTTCATCAAGGATCAGCGGGGCATGTCCGTCGTGGAAGCAGCTCTCGTCCAGGACAACGTGCGCGGAGAGAGCAGGCAGGTCCGAGGTGACTGTCCAGACGTGCAGATCGTGGACATCGTGCACATGCCCGGTTTCGAGCAGGTGTTTCCTGACCTGGTCCAGGTCCACACCTTCGGGTGCGCCTTCCAGGAGGATCCTCCCGGAGTCCCGCAGCAACCCCCACGCGGCGTGCAGCATCAGGGCCACCACGATGAGGGAAGCGATCGCGTCTGCACGGGTAAAACCGGTGGTCAGGACGACGAGCCCGGCGATCGCCGTCGCAATGAATCCGTAGAGGTCGGTCAGGAGGTGCTGGAAGGATCCTTCCACGTTCAGGCTGGACCGGTTGGCTTTGGCCAGCACCCACACCGCCACGAGGTTCACGATCACCCCGAAGATCGCGACGACCAGGACCGGACCGCCCTCGACCGGTGGCGGATCGACGAGGCGGTGGATGGCCTCCACGGCCACGAGGGCGCTGATGACCAGCAAAGTGATTCCGTTGGCCGCCGCGGAGAGGATCTCCGCGCGCTTGAACCCGAACGTCCAGATTCCCCGCGCCGGACGGGCCGCGAGGCTGATCGCCCACAGCGAGGCGGCGATCGCCCCGGCGTCGGTAAGCATGTGCCCGGCGTCCGACAGCAGCGCCAAGGACCCGGAAACCACCGCGACAATCACCTCGACGATCATGAACCCGACAATCAACGCCAACGCAATCACCAGAAAGCGCCGGTCCGCGTTCGCCGCTATCGCGTGGCTGTGGCCGTGGTGCTTGGCCGTGTTGCCTGGGGAGTCGTGGGTGTGGTTGGTGCTCACTGGGCACTGTCCTTCTTGGAACGAGCCGTGCGCTCGGGGTGAACGGCGACGGTGTGACCGGTGTGGGTCAGGCCCAGGTCCAGCAGCATCCGGACGTGGGCGTCATCCAGCCGGTAATAAGCCATCCGGCCGCGCCTCGAAACGGAAACCACCCGGTGGGCGCGCAACAGCCGCAACGCATGGCTGACCGCGCTCTCGCTCATCGCCGTCGTCGCCGCGAGGTCGCACACGCACAGTTCCCCGCCTTCCAGCAGGGAAGTCAACAGACGCAAGCGTCCCGGATCGCCCAACAGCGAGAACACATCAGCAAGCTCGGCAATGTCATGATCCGAGGGCAGGGACGCACGGACGAGTTCGACCTTGTCAGGGTCGACAAGTTTCACGCCGCATTCATCGACGGCTTCACGGGCAGCCACGGGACCTCCAACGTATGAACAAGTATTCAGAGGTCAGTATAGGCGAAGGGGCCACAAATCCCAGCCAGAGGCTGCCGTCTGGGAACTTCGTAGGAGTTATCCCGTTTGTCGCCCGAGCGAAACAATTGCGGCGTACTGTTCCCGGTATGGGGAACAAGATGATTGGGCTGTCGGCTCGTGAATCGAAGCAGGAAATTCGGAAGCAGCGCCTTCACGTGCTCGCGTACGTGGGGCTGGGGATCCTCGCTCTGGCGACCGCGGTCGTGGTCGTCATCGCCCTGCGACGCTAGGGACCATAACGCCAATCCGCTACGGCCGTGTCCCGTTTTGCCCGGCCTGATCCCGGTTCTGGGCCTCGTCGTCGGCTTCGAGCAATGCGGCGAGGGCCGCCAGGGCGGGGACGGCGTTTTCGATTGCGTTCCGGTAGCTCTCCGGGAGCCGTTCGAGGGCTTGCCCGAGTCGTCTGTCGTTGGCGGCCTGCCATGCCGCCAATATCTCCGTGCCGCTCTGTGTCAGGCTCAGGTTCGCGGCCCTGCGGTCACCCGGCCGAGGGGTGCGTTCGACCAGGCCCGCAGTCACCATTTGCTGCACCAGGTTGCTGACCGTGTTGGTGGCAAGCAGAACGTCCTGGTGAAAGGGTCCGGCTACAACATTCCCGTCAACAAGGATCACGATATTTTCGCCAAGACCGGTACTACTGACGGAAACACCATGACCTGGACCGTCGGTGCTACTACGGGAATCTCGACCGCTTCCTGGTTCGGCAGCTACAAGGGCATCGGACCGCAATGGGTGAACCAGGACATCAGGATCAACGGAAAATACTATGCCGGGGTCGACGGAGCGGACATCGCCGGTGGCCAGTGGGCTCACCTGATGGACGCCGCCGCCCCCAAATACACCGGCAATCCCTTCCCCGTGCCCCCCGGACTCGATGATCCGGTAGAGGAAGCTGAGGCCGCTCATAGCGGATTAGCCGGCCGCCGTGATCCACGCGGAATCGGCAAACAGGTCCGGCCATCTCACATCCCAGGACTGGTTCGGTGGACCGCCGGGGCGCCTTCGTTGGCTGGCAAGGCCTTTCTAGCTGCTCAAGGTGGCGAGGGCTTTGCGCAGGCGAGTGCCGGCATCCTCGGCAATCTCTTCGACGCTAGGCGCAGCGCTGAGCTGGACCATCGTCTGCGGGTCGATGGCCTCGATGGTGGTGGTGCCAGCGTCTTTGCCGCGCCGCACGACGACGTTGCAAGGCAGTAGCGCACCGATTTCCGGCTCTGCGGCGATGGCCCGGCTGGCCAGCGCCGCGTTGCAGGCACCAAGGATGGTGTAGTCGCCCACGGCGTCAGCGGCTTCGGCTCCAAGCTTGGCTTCGAAGGTGGAACGCACGTCAATTTCGGTGAGGATTCCGAACCCCTGGGCTGACAGGGCGTCCCGGGTGCGGTCCAGTGCTTCGGCCCACGGAAGATCGATGGTCGTGCTGAGCGTGTAAGTCATGGTTCTCCTTGGGGGACTTGAGTGCGGGGATGGTCAGGCGAGGGAGAGGAAGAGCTTTTCCAGGTCTTTCCTGTCCATGCTTGCGTCCTTCTGGGTGATGCACTGTTCCAGGCCTGTGGCGATGATGGCGAACCCGGCACGGTCGAGGGCCTTGGATACAGCTGCGAGCTGGGTGACGACGTCCTTGCAGTCCCGGCCCTCCTCCAGCATGCGGGTGACGGCGGCGAGCTGGCCCTGTGCGCGCTTGAGGCGGTTGATCACAGGCGTGAGTTCGGTTGGGTTCAGTTCCATAGGGGTCTCCATTGGTGGGGTGCGCTTCCATCAACTATATACCCCCTAGGGTGTTTTGACTACCCCCGGGGGTATCTGTAATACTCGGTGGGGTATTCACGTTTTCCTATCGAGAGGCCAGCAATGACTTCCCCTTCCGCGGCTTCAGCCGTTATCGCCCTTGCCCCGGAGGCCCTGCGAACCTGGATCGCCGAGCACCAGGACCTGATGGTCATCGATGTGCGTTCCGGCGCCGAGTTCGAGTCCTTGCACATCAAGGGCTCATACAACGTGCCGCTGCCTTTGCTTTCCGAGCACACCGACGAGCTCGCGGCGAGGCTGGGCTCTCGCGTGGTTCTGGTGTGCCAGTCGGGAGTGCGCGCCGAGCAGGCACGCCAGCGCCTCGGCAAATCAGGGATCGACGGCGCCTACGTCCTGACGGGCGGTGTTCCCGGGTTCGCAGCCGCGGGCGGCGATGTTGTCACTGGAAAGGACCGTTGGGACCTGGAGCGCCAGGTCCGTTTGGCTGCAGGTTCCCTGGTGGTGCTGGGCCTGGCCGGGGGCAGGTTCGTCTCTCCGAAGGTGCGCATGCTGGCCGGCGTCATCGGAGCCGGGCTGACCTTCTCAGCCGCCACCAACACGTGCGCCATGGGCAAAGCCCTCTCGGCCATGCCATGGAACAAGGCCGCCACGGAGCCCACCCGCGAAAGCGCCATCCTGCAGCTTCCCGCGCCGGTGCTTGAAGAGGACTCCGCGGCATGATTCCGGCCCTGGTCCTGGGGCTCGTCGTCGGGATCGTCCTGGGCGTAGTGGGCGGGGGCGGGTCGATCATCGCCGTTCCGGCCCTGGTGTACGGGGTGGGCATGAGCCCGGCCCACGCCATCCCCACCTCGCTGCTGGTGGTGGGAGCGTCCTCGCTGGCCGCCCTGCTGCCCCGGGTCCGGGAGGGCCTGAACTGGCCGGTTATCGCACTGGTCGGGGCTGCCGGCATTCCGGCGGCCTGGGGCGGGGCGGCCGTGGGCCGGCTGTTGGACCCGAACATCCTGATGCTGGCCTTCGCCGTGATCATGGTGGCAGCGGGCATCCGCATGCTCAGGAAGCCGCGCGAATCCGAAGGGTCCTGCAGCACGGGGCCGCACCGGGCCTTCCGGTCCTGCGCCCCGAAGGCGGTGGGGGTGGGGCTGCTCGTGGGCTTCCTCACCGGACTGCTCGGGGTGGGCGGGGGCTTCCTCATCACCCCCGCGCTGACGATCTTCCTTGGCCTGCGCATGAAGCAGGCTGTCGGAACGTCCCTGGCGATCATCGTCATCAATTCCGCCGCCGGATTCAGTGCCCATGCTGCCGGTTACACCATCGACTGGGCCACCACCATGGCGTTCGCGGTCCCGGCCATCCTCGGTTCCCTCGTGGCCGCCAGGCTGGCCGGCCGCCTGAAAGACAAGCACATCCGCATCTCATTCGCGGTACTCATCTTCGCCGTCGCGGTGTGGGTCACCGCCGGCACCGTCAACGCCTGACCTCGCCCAATAGGAGAGCACCATGGGACTGATCGATTCCCTCAAGAAGGCATTCCGCAAGCCCTACAGAACCATAAGCGTCGCCCAGGCCAAGGAACTTCTGGCCTCCGGTGCCACCCTGATCGATGTCAGGTCCGCCCAGGAATGGCGCTCCGGACGAGCGCCCCAGGCCAAGCACGTCCCCCTGGACCGGCTGCAGGCCAGCCAGGCGGGGATTCAAAAGGGCCGGCCCGTCATCGCCGTCTGCGCCTCCGGGGTACGGTCCGCCTCCGCGGCCCGGTTGCTCGCTGCTAAAGGGTACGACGCCTACTCGCTGCGCGGCGGCATGGCGGCCTGGCGCCAGGCCGGCGAACCCGTCCGCTAACAACAGCCCACAATATTCCGAAGGAGAATCCTATGGCCGAAATCACCATCACCGAAGCCGAACAGCGCCGCACCACCGCCCGCATCCTCGATGTCCGCGAGGACTTCGAAGTCGCCGAAGGCATGATCCCCGGCGCCCTGCACATCCCCATGGGCCAGCTGGAGGCACGCCTGTCCGAACTGGACCCGGCAATCCCGGTCATCGCGGTCTGCCGCAGCGGCAACCGTTCCGCCGCCGTGGCCGACGCCCTCAACGGTGCCGGCTTTTCGGCGGACACCATGGCCGGCGGCATGGTCGCCTGGACCCGCGCCGGGCTCCCCACCACCTGAGCCGTAAATTTCCCTCCACCCCTATCCGAAGGAGAGCATCAATGCTTATTGAACGCATTTACGACGAAGACCTCGCCCAGGCCAGCTACCTGATCGGCTGCCAGGCCAGGGGCGAGGCTGTTGTTGTGGACGGCCGCCGCGACATCGCGGTGTACCAAGACCTGGCCGCGAAGAACGGAATGAAGATCGTGGCCGTCACCGAGACCCACATCCACGCCGACTACCTTTCCGGCACCCGCGAGCTCGCCGCCGCCACCGGAGCAAAAATACACGTCTCGGGCGAAGGCGGCCCGGACTGGCAGTACGAATTCGACGGCGAGCGGCTGTACGACGGCGACAAGATCATCATCGGCAACGTCAGCATCCAGGCAGTGCACACCCCGGGCCACACCCCCGAGCACCTGTCATTCCTCGTGACGGACGGCGCGTTCAGCGACCAGCCAGGCTACCTGCTCTCGGGTGACTTCGTTTTCTCCGGGGACCTGGGCCGCCCGGACTTGCTGGACGAGGCGGCCGGCGGCGTGGACACACGCTTCGAAGGTGCCAGGCAGCTCTTCGCCAGCCTGCGGGATAAATTCCTGACCCTGCCGGACTACGTCCAGGTCCACCCGGCCCATGGAGCCGGGAGCGCCTGCGGCA
Source organism: Arthrobacter sp. SRS-W-1-2016 (assembly GCF_002009585.1). Lineage (NCBI taxonomy): Bacteria > Bacillati > Actinomycetota > Actinomycetes > Micrococcales > Micrococcaceae > Arthrobacter > Arthrobacter sp. SRS-W-1-2016. The sequence continues at coordinate 58,886 of NZ_MTPV01000059.1, forward strand.
AGGCCCTCGGTGCGATTCCGTCTTCCACGGTGGGTTACGAGCGGCTCTACGCCTGGTGGGGCCCCTACCTCGCCGCGAACGACGAACAAGGCTTCATCGACGAACTCCTCGACGGCCAGCCCGACGCCCACGCCTACTTCGGCCGGATGAAGCGCGAAAACCGCGAAGGACCATCCGTCATGGGTGAGCGGATGCCCCTCGATGAGCTGGACACCGCCGACGTCGCGGCTGAGCTGGCAGCGGACAAGGTCACGTTCATTGACACCCGTCCCAACGGCGAAGTCCATGAGGGAACTGTCACCGGCTCCCTGAACGTGCCCGCCGGAAAGTCAGTTGCCAGCTACGCCGCGTGGGTGGTGAACCCCGAGACTGACAAGAACCCGCTGGTGCTTCTGGCGCAGGACCAGAAGCAGGCCCAGGACATGTGGGACCACCTGGTCCGGGTCGGCATCGACAACGTTGCCGGCTACATCACCAGCATTGACGGGTTGCCAACGTTCGCGCCAAAGCTGATCCAGCCGGTCGACCTCGCCGGCTTCGACGCCGCCATGGTGCTGGATGTCCGCAACCGCACCGAGCACACCGCCGGACACATCCCCGGCTCCCACCAGCTCAGCGGCGGCCGGGTCATGTGGCACCTGGACCGGCTCCCCGCCGAAGGCACCATCGTGAGCTACTGCCAGTCCGGCGTCCGAAACTCCGTCGCGGCCAGCGCGCTGCGCCGGGCAGGGTACGACGTCGTCGAACTCGACGGCAGCTACGCAGCGTGGACCATGTGGCAGCACACTCAGCAGAACGCCGCCGCAGCAAAATAACTCGAAGCCGTCCGGGCAGGTCCCCCCTCCCGCCCGGACATTCGGCCCGGGCGCGTCCCCCACGCGCCCGGGCACCTCCTAACAGGCCATGAACGGAGCACCACGAATGCGGAGAAGGACACTCCCGCCCCATGACCCGGAATCCACCGGAGCCACGCTGGGACTTCGGCAGAACCTGGCCCAGTTCATGCTGCTGGTAGCAGTCAACGCCCTGGTGGGCGGCACACTCGGGCAGGAGCGCACTGTGCTGCCCTTGCTCGCTTCCCGGACGTTCCAGCTAGGCCTCTACACGAGTGCGCTGACGTACATTCTCGCTTTCGGTCTGTCCAAGGCCGCGATGAACTACTTCGCGGGAACGCTCTCTGACCGGTACGGCCGCAAACCCGTTCTCGTCGCAGGTTGGGTTCTAGCAATCCCCGTGCCGGTCATGCTCATCTTCGGGCCGTCCTGGGGATGGATTGTCGCGGCGAACGTGTTCCTAGGCGTCAGTCAAGGCCTGACATGGTCCACCGCAGTAATCATGAAGATGGACCTCGTCGGACCGAAGAGACGTGGCCTCGCAATGGGCTTGAACGAAGCGGCAGGCTACCTCGGGGTAGCCGTCACTGCCCTTGCGACCGGGTACATCGCCTCCGCGTACGGGCTCCGGCCCGGTCCGTTCCTCCTGGGAGCTGCGTACATCGCCCTCGGTTTGGGCCTGTCTGTCCTGACCGCACGCGAAACCCACCACCACGCCAGAAGCGAGGCAACCCGGCGCGCCGGTGCGCACGCCGGCCTCACCACGCGCCAGGTTTTCACGCTCACCAGCTTCAAGGACCGCTCGCTCTCGGCCGCCAGCCAGGCGGGACTCGTGAACAACCTCAACGACGGCCTCGCCTGGGGTCTCTTTCCAGTCCTATTCGTCACTTCCGGGCTCTCCCTGAATCAGGTAGGCATCCTGGCCGCCGTCTATCCCGCGGTCTGGGGCGCGGGGCAACTCGTCACCGGAGCCGCCTCGGACCGGTGGGGCCGCAAGTGGCTCATTGTGGCTGGCATGCTCGTCCAAGCCACGGCACTCGGGATAGTCGCCGCTGCCCACGGATTCGGGCTCTGGTTCGTCGCCGCAGTCCTCTTGGGACTCGGAACGGCAATGGTCTACCCCGCACTACTTGCTGCAATCGGAGACGTCTCACACCCCGCCTGGCGGGCCCGCTCTATTGGGGTCTACCGGCTCTGGCGTGACGGCGGCTTCGCCATCGGGGCGCTCTGCGCCGGACTTCTCGCGGATCTGTATGGGATTCCCGCTGCCATCGCCACGGTCGCCGCACTCACCGCCGTCTCCGGCCTCGTGGTTGCCTTCCGCATGCGCGGAAATGACCACACGGCCGGATAGACGTAGGCTGGCTACGCTGTCCCTGGACGCCGGTTTCCGGCTCCACAGGGGCATCGGAAAGGGGCACGATGAATCCACTAGCAGTGGTATTGGGATCCACCGGCTATATCGGCGGACGGCTCGTCCCGCGCCTGCTTGACGCCGGTTACGACGTCCGCGTCCTGGTGCGGCACTCGAACAAGCTCAAGGATGTCCCCTGGGCAGCCCGCGTGGACGTGATGATCGGCGACCTGGAGGACGTGGACTCCCTGCGCGAGGCCTTTGCCGGGGCCGGCGCCATCTACTACTTGGTGCACTCGATGGGCCCATCGGGCCAGCGGTCCTTTGAAGAGACCGAAAGGCTCTGCGCTAGTAACGTTGCGCGGGCAGCGGCCGATGCCGGTGCCGGACGGATCATCTACCTGGGCGGGCTGCACCCGGAAGGAACGCTCAGCCGGCACCTCCGATCCCGCAAGGAAGTGGGCGACATTTTCCTCGCGGAACCGCAGGTGCCCGCGATAGTGCTTCAGGCCGGCGTCGTGATCGGTTCCGGTTCGGCGTCCTTCGAAATGATCCGGCAACTGACCGAAGTGCTGCCCGTCATGGTGGCTCCCCGATGGGTGCGGAACAAAGTCCAGCCGATCGCGATCCGCGACGTGCTGTACTACCTGGTCGCAGCCGCCGGACTCCCGGCCTCACTCAACCGCAGCTTCGACCTCGGCGGCCCGGACGTCCTCCGCTACGACGAGATGATGAACGGCTACGCCGCGGAAGCCGGCCTGCGGCGCCGGCCGGTGATTGCACTGCCCGTCCTGACCCCATGGTTGGCATCCCAGTGGGTCAACCTCGTCACCCCCATACCCCGCTCCCTGGCCGTGCCGCTGATCGGGTCCCTGCAGCAGAACTGCGTGGTCGGAGAACAGGACATCCACCAATACATCGAGCCGCCCGACGCCGGGCTGCTTGGATACCGGGAATCGCTTCGCCTGGCGTTGGCGCGCGAGTCGGGCGGAGAAGTCGAAACCAGCTGGCAGAACTCCTCCGTTCGCGGCGCTCCGAGCGATCCGCTTCCCAGCGACCCGCAATGGGCCGGCCACCTGGTGTACCAGGACAACCAACAGCAACTCACGACGGCCACCCCCCAGCAACTGTGGCAAGTCATCGAAGGCATCGGCGGAGACAACGGCTGGTACTCGTTTCCCTTGGCCTGGTCCGTGCGCGGCTGGATGGACAAGATCGCCGGAGGAGTCGGGCTCCGACGCGGCCGGCTCAATCCCACCCGGCTGAACACGGGGGACGCACTGGACTTCTGGCGCGTGGAACAGATCGACCGCGGCTCCCTCTTGCGCCTCCGCGCGGAAATGAAGGTGCCCGGGCGAGCTTGGCTGGAGATGCGCGCCGAGGAGGCCGAAGGCGGAGCTCTCTACCGTCAGAGGGCGGTCTTCTTCCCCAAGGGCCTGGGCGGACGGTTGTACTGGCTGGCAGTCCTGCCCTTCCACGGTGTCATCTTCAAGGGAATGGCCAACCGCATCACGGCAGCGGCGGCGGCGATCGCCGACGACGGTCCGGCCTAGCGTTAGACGGCCTTGCGTTAAACGGCCTTGCATTAAACATTGACGAATGTAAATATTTACGTGTGTCTATGTCATTGGAGTTGACGCCCGTCCAGGCGGTGGCGTGCTGCTCGCCGCTGTCCAGGGAACCCTTGTCGGAATCCGAAGCCGAAGGAATCGTGCCGCTGCTGAAAGCGCTCGGCGATCCGGTACGGCTGCGGCTGATGTCCCTCGTGGCGTCCCACGAGGGCGGCGAAGCCTGCGTCTGCGATCTGAACGACGCGTTCGAGCTGTCGCAGCCGACCATCAGCCACCACCTGAAGGTCCTCCACGAAGCGGGCCTCCTGGAACGCGAAAAACGCGGTGTCTGGGTCTACTACCGAGCCCGCACCGATGCCCTGTCCGGCCTGGCGGCCTTGATCGGGGGACAGGCCAAGTGAGCGTGCTGGCTCGGCGGGCCGTGGCCGAGTTCGCCGGCACCGCCTTCCTGGTCATGGCCGTAGTGGGCTCCGGCGTCATGGCCTCGCGACTGTCGCCGAACGACGTCGGACTGCAGCTCCTGCAGAATAGCGTCGCCACCGGCGCCGCGCTCGTGGCGTTGATCCTGGCCCTGCAGCCTGTCTCGGCATCATTCAATCCTGTGGTCACTTTGGTGGAACGCGCCCTGGGGATCCTGGACACGCCCACCACGCTGGCACTGGTCGCTGCCCAGTTCACCGGCGGCCTGGCGGGAACCGTGCTCGCCAACCTGATGTTCGGCCTCGACGCCGTGACGCTCTCCACGCATGAACGGGCCGGGGGAGGGCTGTGGCTCGGCGAAGTAATCGCCACCGCCGGATTGCTCCTGGTCATTTTCGGCATCATCCGCTCCGGGCGGCCTGACAGGGTTGCCTTCGCTGTCGGCGGCTACATCACGGCCGCCTATTGGTTCACCAGTTCCACCAGCTTCGCCAACCCCGCCGTCACCGTGGCCCGGATGATCACCGACACGTTCGCCGGCATCGCCCCGAGCTCCGCGCCGGCGTTCATCCTCGCCCAGCTGGTGGGCGGCGCCGTCGGGCTTTTCCTTGTCCGTGCCCTTTATCCGAGCGTTGCCTCGTTGGCTTTGCTCGCGCCTGTGCCCACGCCCGCTTCCGCGCCAGCCTCCGCATCCGATCGAAAGGTCCTCTCATGACCGCCAAGAAGCCCTCCGTCCTCTTCGTCTGTGTCCATAACGCCGGCCGTTCCCAGATGGCCGCGGCCTTCCTCACCACCCTTGGCGAGGGCCGGATCGAGGTCCGTTCCGCAGGTTCCCAGCCCGCGGACAAGGTCAACCCGGCCGCCGTCGAAGCCATGGCCGAACTCGGCATCGATATGTCTGCCGAAATCCCCAAAATCCTCACCACCGAGGCCGTGAAGGAATCCGACGTCGTCATCACCATGGGCTGCGGCGACGAATGCCCCTATTTCCCGGGCAAGCGCTACGAGGATTGGGTCCTCGAAGACCCGGCCGGCCAGGGCATCGAAGCCGTCCGCCCGATCCGCGACGAGATCAAGTCCCGCATCGAGGGCCTGATCGATTCCCTCACCCCCGCCATGTAACGACGGACGCAGCGAGGCCACGGATCAAACAGAGGACAGGATTGGATTCAATGAAGAAACTACCCATCGCTGTGATCGGCGCCGGACCTGTCGGCCTGGCCGCCGTCGCGCACTTGCTCGAACGCGGCCTGGAACCTGTCATCTTCGAAGCAGGCCCGACGGCGGGCGCCGCTATCGACCAATGGCGGCACATCCGCCTGTTCTCACCATGGCGGTTCAACCTCGACGCCGCAGCCGTCCGCCTGCTTGAGCCATCCGGCTGGGAAGCACCCCGCCTCACGGCACTCCCGTACGGCGGGGAACTGATCGACGACTACCTCGCGCCTTTGGCCGCCCTTCCGGCCATCAGCTCCCGTCTCCAGACAGGTGCGCGCGTCATAGCGGTCACCCGTGCCGGCCTCGACAAAACCCACGTCCGGGACCGCGACACCACGCCATTCGTTGTGCGGGTCGAACACGAGGACGGCGAAACCCGAGACCACACCGTGGCAGCCGTCATCGACGCCTCGGGGACTTGGTCCACCCGAAACCCGCTCGGCACCTCGGGCCTGGCGGCCATCGGCGAGAACACCGCCGCTGGCCGGATCTCTGCGCCCCTGCCGGATGTCATGGGCCGGGACCGTTCATCCTTCGCTGGCCGCCGGGTCCTCGTGGTCGGAGCAGGGCACTCCGCGGCGAACACCCTGATCAACCTCGCCGACCTCGCCAAGGACGAACCCGGAACCACGATCCTGTGGGCCGTCCGGGGCGCGTCTGCGGAGAAGGTCTACGGCGGGGGGGACGCCGATGGGCTGCCCGCGCGCGGGCAGCTCGGGTCCCGGCTCCGCCGTCTGGTCGAGGCCGGAACGGTCGAACTGCACGCCGGATTCGGTATCTCTTCGCTCAAGACCTTGGACACCCATGTGAGCGTCGAAGCCGTCGACGGCCGCACCCTGGACGCCGACGTCGTCGTTCCCTGCACCGGTTTCCGGCCAGACTTGGACATCCTGCGCGAAGTCCGCCTCAACCTGGACCCAGCGGTCGAGGCACCTGTCGAGCTCGGCCCGCTGATCGACCCCGAATTCCACTCCTGCGGCACCGTGCCCCCGCACGGCGCCCGTGTCCTGGCGCATCCGGAGAAGGACTTCTACATCGTGGGCATGAAGTCCTACGGCCGCGCCCCGACATTCCTCCTGGCCACCGGCTACGAACAGGTCCGCTCCGTCGCAGCGTCCCTTGCAGGCGACCAGGCCGCCGCCGACACGGTCCACTTGGAGCTGCCCGAAACAGGCGTCTGCTCCACGGACGCCGGCACAAGTTGCGATGTCCCCGCCCCGGACACCCTCGCACCCGTGGAAACCGGCTGCTGCGCCGCTCCCGAACCGGTGCTAGTGGGGTTCCCCACCGGGCTTACCCACGGGCGATCGGGCACAGCCTGATGGACCCGGCCCGGGAGGCATGCCTCGAAGGATACCGACGGGCCCTTCACGAGCTGAACAGCTGGCTGGAGAACTCATCGACGTCGGATCTGAAGCGCAAGAGCGCCGGGACCCGCTGGACCAACGAACAACTGCTTTTCCATATGGTCTTCGGGTACATGATCGTCCGGTCTCTCTTGCCTCTGGTCCGCGTGGTGGGCCGCCTGCCCCGATCCTGGGGCAAGGGCTTCGCGGCTATGCTGGATGCCGCCACAGGACCGTTCGACGTGGTGAACTATTGGGGTTCCCGGGCCGCCGCCATGGTCTATGGCCGCCGCCGGATGGGCCGGAAACTCGAGACAACCATCACGGCCCTGGCGAGCCGCCTTGAGCGCGAAACTCCAGCCACCCTGGCCAGATCGATGCCTTTCCCGACTCGTTGGGATCCGTTCTTTACGGCCGAAATGACACTCGCGGACGTCTACAACTACCCCACGCTGCATTTCGACTTCCACGCCAAGCAGCTGAGCCTACGGCCGCAGGATTCCTTGCCTGACTCGTCCTGAAGTCCGCGTGGCGCCGCATTCTGCCGCCTCACCGCTGGCTACGGGCCCAAAAGCAGGCTCAAAACCAGGGTCCGAACTGCGCGGCATGGCCCATATGTCAGGTTTGAGGCCGTGGCCACCTAGAATTGCTGGTTGAAGCAATCTAAACGAGAGCCGCGGCGCACAACGCTGCGAGTCCTAGGGGACAAGACCATGCCGGATTCTGTGGACAACGAAGCCAGCGCCGCTGCATCAAACGAAGGGCAGCCCGAACTTCGTCGACGCCGCGATCGCCGCCGCGAAGAGGGTGACCCCTGGACAGGAACCATGCCGATCATTACGCCGAACGATTCCGACGCACCTGCATCCACTCCTGCCCCGCTCCAAAGCAGATCCTGGGCTGAAGCGGCAGCGGCCGCCGACGCGTCCGCCGGGGCCGTAACAGACTCGACCAGCGCTGACGCAAGCCCCGCGGACCCACGCCGCGCGATCCCGACGGCGGCAGCACCGGCGTCGGGCGCTGTTTCCCCGGCTTCCGCGCGGGCCGGACGCGCCGCCGCCGCAAATGCTCCGATTTCCGACTTCATCTCTTCGCCGGGTTCCTTCGTGCGGGAGCAGAAGCCGCGACCGGTCGGTGGCTTCCGCGGCATGCTCTACAAGCTGACGGGCGGCGCCTGGAATCTCGGGCCCAGCGCCAAGCAGCGCGAGCAGGACGAACTGGCGCGGCGCATTTCCCGCCAACTCCAAGGCAGCTACAACACGGCCGTCCTGAGCCTCAAGGGCGGCATCGGCAAGACCTCCACCACAGTGGGCGTTGGCCTCACTTTGGCGGAATTCCGCGGCGACCCGCCCTGCGCCATCGACGCCAACCCCGATTCCGGCGACCTTGTCGAGCGTGCCCTGGGCGAGGGTATCTACCAAAAGGCCACGCCGCGCACCATCACGGACTTGCTCAAGAACGTCGACAATGTCGATTCACTCACGGCGCTGGCCCGGTACATGCACCACGCCGGCCGGCTGCACCTGATCGCCGGCGAACAGGACCCGGAAGTTTCGGACTCATTGACCGCCGAAGAATACCTGCGGATTCGCGAGCTGATCTCGGGCTACTACTCCATTGCGCTGACTGACTGCGGCACTGGCGTCACGCACAATGCGATGAGCGGCATCCTGCAATCGGCCGACAACCTCATCATCGCCGCGGGCTATGCCGTGAGCGGTGCCAAGCGTGCCCGCAGCACCCTTCAGTGGCTTGCGAGCCACGGCTACGAAGAACTCGCCCGCAACGCGATCGTGGTGATCACGGACAAGGACGAGGTGTCGTCCCGGGTGGACAAGGACGCCATCGAGGAGCACCTCTCCGGGATCTGCCGCCAGCTGATTGCCGTGCCGCACGACAGGGGAGTGGCCGACGGTGACCTGGTCACTCTGGACGTCCTGCGGCCGGACACCCGACGCGCGTACAAAGAGATCGCGGCCGCGATCGTGGACGGGTACGTGTAGCGCTTTCCCTTTTCGGCAGCCCCGCCCAACTAGCTCGCATTAGATGTCGTTTAGAGGGCTCAAAACGACATCTACTGCGAGTCAGTTGGGTGGGGGCTACTTAGTTATTGCCTGGTGCGACGCCGGCGACACTCTATTCGCTACTTGGTTTTGCGCGGGTAGGTGGGTGCTTTTACTCGACTACTACGTGGATTGCAAATTGTCGGTTCTGCCCGGATTTCCCTAGAGTTGCACCTGGACGTCGTTCGCTTTTGCGTGGCATCCTCGCCATGACCGGGAACTGGGCCCGGGCATGGTGCACCACATCCCGTGCCTTCATGACACCCCGCTGCGCCCGTTTCTGAACCCGAGGCCAGCACCCAGGAGCCTTCTTTGATTCCCAAAAAACTCATGCTCGTGTTCGCCGCCGTGCTTCTCCTCGGACTGACGGGTGCCACCGGCACTCACCCCTCCGCCGACACAGCGCCCGACGCCGCCCCCGCACCGATCGCGAACGCCGCACCCGCCGCTGAGGTAGCGCCGCTCGCCGCGCCTACTCCAGCACCTCCCGCCGTCCCGCAGCCTGCCGCCGCGCCGACTCCAGCACCTCCCGCCGTTCCGCAGCCTGCCGCCGCGCCGGCGCCCGCCGTCGTCGTGCCCCAAGCTGGTTCCGTGAAGGTGCTCGACACCACCGCAGCCATCACCGACCCCAACTGGTTCCGGCAGGCCTACGGCGAGGGCTTCCGGCTGTACGTCATGCACTCGACCGCTTGGGGCACGTGCACCCCGTGGCAACAAACCCAGGCCCAATTGAAGATGGCGCTCGACGCCGGACTTAAGATCGCGGTCTACACACGTGATGCGTCGTGCTGGGAAAACGGGATCAAGGCCGCCGGCCCGTACGTGTCCCAGTTGCAGTTCTTCGCCCTGGACATCGAACCCGGCGGATCCCTGGTGACCCGGGCAATGGTCGATGGTGTACGGAGCCTCGGCGTGAGACCCGTGATCTACAGCGGTAGCGGCATGTGGCCCGGGCTGATGGGCAAGAGCACCGCATTCTCGGATGTGCCCCTCTGGGATACCGACACGAGCAACCTCAACTACGCCCGCTGGACCGCAGACTACCTGGCGCCCGCGCCGGTGCAGTACGGCGGCTGGAACACGTCAAGCACCATGCGCGTCGGGGTCCAGCAGAAGTTCGAGCACACCCTGAACGGCATCAACGTGGACCTGAACTCGTTCAACGCGAGCTTCCTGAAGTAGGCGCTGCGCTAAATTCCTGACGCTGACGGAATTCCGTGGGCGCAGGGACAAAACGGGGTCGTCAGGTACGGGACGCGTCGGGAGGATGACCCGGGACTTGTCCACATGGAGGAATTCGGTGCTGTCGCGGGCCGCGATCCACGTGGCAGCTTCTTAGTCATGAACCAATTGCCCCGCCTGATCCTTAGCCGAGATCACCTTTTTCTCGGAACGACCCTCAAGGAACTCGCCCGGAGTGCAAAAACGGGTGCCCTGCATCGCGTCCGCCAAGGTGCGTACGTTGACGGCGCTGCGTGGGCGGCGCTGAAACCGTGGGAACAATACCGTGTCCGGATCAGCGCTGCGGCCGAAACTTCCAGTGCCCGGACAATATTCGCGAGGCACTCGGCGGCGTGTGTTTGGGGGATTCCCACCATAGGCCTGCATCATCCGGTGCAGGCCCTGACTCTCCAGAACGATGGCGGCCGTTCGCGCGCCGGGATAACCCGCCATTATGCGGACCCCGCTGGTCTCAAGGTATATCGCTGCGAGGGACTCCTAGTGACTGACAGGGTGCGCACCGTACTGGACCTGGCGGCTTTTACTCCGTTCGTCGAAGCCATCGCTCCCCTCGATCATGTGCTCAAAGCCGACCGCAAACGGGGATTGCCCGCCATCACGAAAGAGACCCTTCTGGAGCGGGCGGATGCAATTTACACGGCGGCGGCCATCCGGAGAATCCAAGCGGCGGTCGATTTCGCGGATTCCTTGTCCGGATCTGCGGGGGAATCCTACAGCCGGGCGTTGATGCATGTCGCCGGATTCGAGGCCCCGGTTCTTCAACGTGAATTCCGCGACGAAGAGGGCCTTGTGGGCTATTCGGACTTCTATTGGAGGGGTGTGCGGGTGGCCGGGGAGTTCGATGGCATCGACAAGTACTTGAAACCGGAATTCCTCAAGGGACGGACTGGCGCTCAAGCCGTCGTCGAGGAGAAACTGCGCGAGGACCGGATTCGCGCCACCGGGGCCGGCGTCGTTCGTTGGGTGTGGGCAGAACTCGCGGCGCCTGGCGTGTTCGAACGGAAGCTGGCGGCGGGAGGCGTGCCCCGGCGCCGTGCGCGAGGAGCCCTATGACGCGCGGAATGCCTGACGCAGCCGGAAATCCCTGCGCGAGAGATATTTGGCGCGTCGAAAAGGAGGCGGCGTCCTAGGATGAAAGGGATGACGACCACCAGCACCCTTCAACCCTTCAATCTCCGCAGCATTGCGTTGCCCGCCTTTGGGCCCGCGTTGCTGTTCTGTATCGGCGAAGGCGCGGTGCTTCCGGTGGTGGCATTGTCCGCCCGCGACCTTGGCGCCTCAGTGGCCGTGTCCGCGCTGGTGGTCACGTTGATCGGTTTGGGGTCGTGGTTCTTCAACCTGCCCGCATCGCTCATCACTATCAAGTTCGGCGAGCGATGGGCCATCGTTGCCGCAGGCGCCGCCGGAGCATTTGCCCTGTTGGCCGCCGGATTCGCCCCGCTACTTGCGCACAACGGCATTTGGCTGCTCGCCGCGGCGATGACCGTCGTCGGGATGTCCACGAGCGTCTTCAACCTTGCCCGCCAGAAGTACCTCACCGAAGCGGTCCCGGTCATCTACCGCGCACGCGCACTCTCGACCCTGGGCGGCGTCACCCGGATCGGCGTGTTCATCGGCCCGTTCGTCGGTGCGGCCGTCATGCAGTTCGCCGGGATCAGTGGCGCGTATTGGGTTGGCGTGGCGGGCATGGCCGCCGCCGCGGTGCTGTCCCTCACCATCCCGGACCTCGTGTTGCCGGACGACGTCGACGGCGGGCCCAAGGGTCCCGAGCCCACCCTCCGCGGTGTCGCGGTTTCCCATGCGGGCGTATTCCTCACGGTCGGGACCGGGATCCTGCTGCTCAGCGCGCTGCGCGCCTCACGCCAAGTGGTCATCCCTTTGTGGGCGGAGCACCTGGGATTGGACGCAACGCATGCATCGCTGATCTACGGGCTGTCCGGCGCGATCGACATGCTGGTGTTCTATCCGGCCGGCAAGCTCATGGACCGCAAGGGGCGCATGTGGGTCGCCGTGCCGTCCACCCTCATCATGGGCGCTGCGTTGTTCCTGATGCCGTCGTCCGCCGATTTCGTGGGGCTGCTGCTGGCCTCGCTCCTGATCGGCTTCGGGAACGGCATCAGCTCGGGACTCATCATGACGCTCGGAGCCGATTTTTCCCCGGACAAGGGCCGCGGGCAATTCCTCGGCTTGTGGCGGTTCATTTCCGACGCCGGTGCCACCGGCGGACCCGTGCTCCTCTCCGCCCTCACTGGCGCAGTGTCCCTCGCCGCGGGCGTCTGGGCGACCGGCGTCCTGGGCGTGGCCGCGGCGGCGGTGTTCGCCGTCGCGCTCCCGAAGCTCAAGCACCGCAGGAACTACTAGGGCCCAACTGACTCGCAGTAGGTGTCGTTTTGAGGGCTGAAAACGACACCTACTGCGAGTTAGTTGGGTAGGGAGCTCCCAGACTCCGGTCAGGTGCGTCCGGTATGGTGAATTGGATGTTCTCAGTCATCTCGCCTCCGCATCGTGCCCCCACTGCGAATCCGACCGCTGGGAATCCCGATACAGACAGCGCTCAGCCGCTTGGTTCCGGGCCGGAGAATCACCTGCCTGCAGGCGGAGCTAAGCAGTCGCGGCCTGATCTGGCGACGCTGACCGCACTGCGTTTTGTGGCCGCGCTGTGGGTGGTGTTCTTCCATCTTCAAGCCATGCAGCAGACTTTCCTCGCCCCCGTCTACGAGTTGTTCCGTCCGATCATTGCCAACGGCGACCTGGGCGTGGATGTGTTCTTTGTGCTCAGCGGCTTCATCATCACGTACACATACCTGGACCGGCTGGGCCCACGGTTCCGCTGGCGGGCCGCAGCGGACTTCGTCTGGGCCCGGTTCGCCCGGATGTGGCCCGCGTTCGCACTGGTGGTGGGCGTGTTGGGCCTCTGGTTCGTGTACGGAACCGCGCAGGAATCCGTGCGGGAATGGTCCCTCCAGACCCAGGCCCCGGACCTGTCGCCGTGGGGGTTGGCCAAGCAGCTGCTGATGATGCACCTCTGGTTCCAACCCGGTACCGACGGCGCCAGCTGGTTCGGCCCGGGCTGGACGGTGAGTGCCGAGTGGCTGGCCTACCTGGCGTTCCCGCTGCTCGCGCTGGTCCTGTTCCGGCTGCGCCGGCTGCATCCGCTCGCAGCGCTGGCCGCCTCCGTGCTCGTCCTCCTGCCGACGGCGGTCTGGGGTCCGGACCTGCCGATCGCCACCACTGAGCATCAACCGTATGAATGGCTGCTGCGGATCGCGTGCTGCTTCGTTGCCGGCGCTTTTGCGTGCATTGCCGCACGGAACGCTGACCGCATGAAGTTCAATCCTGCCCTGGCCGGTCCCGGCGCCCTCCTGACCGGGACCGCCGTCGTCGTCTTCCTGGCGACGGCCGGAAAACCCGGCCCGGGACGGCTGGCCGTGCTTGCCTTCCCGCTTTTCATCGCCCTGCTGAGCCTGACCCGCGGCTGGCTCCGCTCGACGTTGTCCGCGCGGTGGCTGCAGTACGGTGGCCACAGCTCTTACAGCCTGTACTTGGTCCACATGTTCTTCATCTACCTCTTCTACTGGCTCATCAGGGACTGGCCGCACGGTGCCAGTCCGCTGGCGGAAAACCTGCTCGCGGCGGCGTGCCTGCTGGGGATAGCTTTGGCCACCCACCTGCTGTTCAAGTACGTCGAGGAACCTGCCCGGCTCCGGTTGCGCGCACTGGTGCCGAGGGCTGCCCCCGCAAGCGTGTGACCCGCTCGTGAACCTCAACCAACGGAACTGAGGAACGCGATGGTGTCCTCCGCAATCCGGTCCGCGCACTCCCATAAGATCAGGGTGGGCGCGAGTATGGATCCGGACTCGGTGGGCGGAGTTGCCGTCCGCAAACCATCGAGGATCCCCTTCCACGCATGCGCCGGCATCCTGACCCCGTCGCGCACGCGGTCCTCGATATACCAGGTAGGAACCGCGTGAAGCAGCGGGAACCAAGCCAGGGAATTCCGGACCCAGTCCTCGTCGATGGGGTCCTGGAGCGTGGCGACTTCGTCGGCGAAAGCGGGAAGGGCCCGAAGGCTGAGGGGAGAGCCCACCAGCACGAGCGCCGCGACGCGATCGGGGTGCCCGATGGCTAACTGCTGGGCCACGTAACCGCCGCTGGAGGAACCAAGGACAGACGCCCTGTCCACGCCGAGCGCATCAAGGATCGCTGCGGCGTCCTCGGCTTGTTCTACCAGTGAATAGCCGTGCTCGGGTTTCTCCGCGTCGCCCTGCCCTCGGAGGTCGGGCGCGTAAACCCTGAAGCCCCTCAGCAGGGGCACAAGTCGGTCAAAACTACGACCGGATTCACCCCAGGCATGTAACAGCAACAACGGCTTCGCATCGGCGTCGCCCTGGACAAGACACGGAATCCGGATGCCCGTGGTGAGCCTGAGATCCAGGACTTCGGCGCCCATAGCATCAGGGTACGCCTCGACGTCGGCACCGAGGTGATTGCCGCCGTCGGGCCTTCATGTCCAAAAGCGAAAGTCGGGGCGCCGGGCGATCCGGAGTCGGAATCGTTGACACTTGCGAAGCATTGGCGTTCGATGATCGCAGGGGGAACTGCCTCGGCGGTGAGGAACAGTTCATGCGGGTCATCCGGAATGCGAAACCTGTATCCATCGTGGCAGGCAGCGCCCTGCTGCTTGAAGGCGGCGCCGGGATGTGGCTCGCCGCCACAGCGCCGGCTGGACCACAGAACGGCAGGATCGTTTTCCTGGCCTTCTACATTGGTGTCATTTGCCTGATTCGGGGTGTCGTCATCCTGTCATGGGACCGACGGTCCAAACCGATGGCGCTGATGCGGGCGCAGGCGGCCGATGCGCTTCCTGTCATCCTGCCCGCCACGGTGATGGTGTCCGAGCTTCTCTCCCTCCCCGAGGTCACAGACCCCGGCCGCCCATCTGTGGATGGGCGCCCTACTGCTGGGATCGGCTGTCATTTCCGTAGCACCTGCAGAGAAGACGGCCCTCTTGGAGATCCCGCCACTTCGCCCCGGACGGTTTCCCGATTGGCTCAGATGGCAGAAATTCGGTGCCGGCTCGCTGTGGATCGCACTATTCTTCACTGCCATGTTCTTCACCTGGCCACGGCAGCTTCAGACTTTTACGCCATTGATCATTGTGCTGGCGCTCGCCCAGGCGGCCGTGAGCGTTTGGCGAATTATCGAACACCGACAGTTTTCCAAGGTCAGGGTGCACCTCTCCGGCCTGCAGATCAATTGGCTACGCGTCATCCATGTCAACCGCGGACATGAGGCTGCGGTGAAGGAACTCCGCACGATGTACCCCAAGATGGGGCCAGCCCAAGCCGACACCATCATCGAAAACCTCTATCGGGCGGAAGCGCTCAACGGTCCGAACCTCTAGATCTGACCACCTTTAGCCGGTGCAGCAGTCCGGAATCCTCGAAAATTCGGGGATTCCGGACTGGAAGGTTGTTCAAAAGTGGTCGGATATTGCGCCCCGCCCGTCAGGGCCGGGGGAATTTGGCGTTGAGGCGGAACAGGAACGCGGCGGTCGCGTCGCGGTGTACGGGTTGGAGGGGCTGGTAAATCGCTCCTCCGGCTACTGGCCATCCGGTGGTGACGCCGGTGGAGGCGAGCCAGCTGATCTCCTTGTAGAACGGGTAACTGACAGGTACATCGAGGAACGCGGTGGTCGGGGTCACGGCCGGGCTGCCGCTCAAGCGGTAGAGGAACGCTGCCATCGAATCCCGGTTCACCGAATCCAAGGGGTGGAAGGTTTTCGTGTTGTTCGGCCCGGGATACCCGGTGGTAATACCGGTGGAGGCCAACCAGGTGATCTCTTTGTAGAAGGGATCCGAGAGAGGAACGTCAGTGAACGGGGACACCGCCGGGGCATTGAACGCCGGGCTGGCCTGGTACCGGTAGAGGAACGCGGCCATCGCTTCCCGGCTGATCGACTGCAGCGGTTCGAACAACGTGGTTCCGTTAGGACCGGGGAATCCGGTGGTGATTCCGTTGGCGGCCAGCCATGTGATCTCGTTGTAGAACGGATACGTCGAAGGGATGTCGGCGAACGAGACACCGTTGTCGTACATCTCGTAGTCGTCGGTGGTGATGGTGCCATTCGTTTGGATGTTCAGGCCCCAACTAATTCCCGATGCGCCGGCCGGAAGGGGAGGCGTGGTCCAGGTGATTTGGGTCCAGTTCGCCGCCGGAAGGACCAAGGGGCTTGCGGTCCAGTACGTCCAGAACCCGGTGCCTACGCGGTAGTAGACCTCGAATTGGGTATCCGCCGTGGATTTATACCAGGCTTTCAGCTGATAAGTATGTCCGGGTACACCTGTGGGCGAGCAGCCGCCCAAGTCCAGGGCCGGTAGGAGTTTCGCGTCCCCGGACACCCAACCTGTCACGGTGAGCTGTTCAGCGTTGGTACCGGTGTGGCCGGGTGTGACGATGGAGAAGGCAGGGGTGTTGGTGCCGTACCCGCCGGCTGCCCAGCACTGCGGGATTGTGTTGACCAACGTTTCCAGGCTGGGGTTCTGGATCATGTTGACTCCCGGCCCGGGCGGTGGAGGCAAAGCCGGACCTGCAACCGCCGGCTGCTGGGTGCCGCCCACGGTCTGGTCCACGGTCTGCACAGCGACGGTACCGGCCGCCTTTTGTTGTGCCAGCCACGTGGCGAACTGGGTGAAGAGGGTCGGGGAGATGGTCAGGGTCGGGTCGGTGCCGACGGCGATGTGGTGGAAGGTCAGTTGGACCCACCCGCCGGTGGTTGTTTGGGCGTGGGTCACCTGGTTCTCCAGGTTCGCCAGGGTCCAGGTGCTGTCTACTTCATCCGGTGCCGCGGTGTCGTAGGCGTTGACCGGGGGGATGGTGTCCGCCGCGGGAAGCGTCGCCGAGGCGGGGTCCTTGCTGGCGGCGTCACCCAGGCCGCGGGCACTGTTGTAACCGCATCCCTTCACCAAGGCCTCGGTGGCCGGATTTTCCGAAGCGAAGGGATACGCAAAGCTAGTGACTTTGAAGCCCATGTTCATCAGCGCAACGCGCCCGTCACAGATCTGCCGCGTCGACTCAGCGGCCGTCAGGGACACAAGATCCGGGTGGGTCACAGTGTGGCCGCCGATCTCATTGCCGTCGGCGGCGATTTGCTGGAGGTTGGCGCTTGTCAGGTACGTGGCCTGGTCGATCCAACCGGTGGTGATGAAAAACGTGCCGACCAAGCCCAGGCTCTTCATGGTGCTCTCGGCCGTCAATTGGTCCGCGTTGCCGTCGTCGAACGTCAGCGACACCACCGTGTTCGGGGCAGCATGTGCAGGAGCGGCGAATCCCACCGCGGCCAGCAGGCCGGCCACAACCAGCGCCGTGCTGCCGAATGCGGTCCAGCGTTTGGCAAAGTGCCTACCGGGCCGTAATCGGGTCATCTGGGGCCGTGTGCGGCCCTCGCGCGGCGATTCCGTCGTCCTTTGCTGGTCATTAGTGGTACTCATGGTCAACTCCTCCCCAGGCTAGCTAATACACAGGCAGCCGCGTGATCCCTCGTTGGTGGGCCAAGAAGGTGCCGCTCGAAAGGGGAGTCCGATCTGGGTTTCCAGCGGTGGCACTCGGTGCCGGTTGTTTATTCACACTCACGTACATGCGAGGCTACGACCCCGGGCAGCCGTTGAAACGAGTGGTCAATACTTGTTCTTGCCGCGCTTCCTTACGCTGCCTTAGGTGGTGCTCCCGGTGCGTCTAGGTAGCTTGCAAGTGCTCCACTCGAAACGGTGTTCTGGCCCTTCCTAAGGCTGGTCGCGCAAGCACCCCGCGTGTACAGTCAACTTCGCCAGCCCCTTCCGGTCAGGCGTGCCCGGCCGGCTCCGTGGAGGAAGGAGTGCCCGTGGCGCTGCCTGCAGTCGACAAACATAAACAGCCGGAACAAGAGCGCAGAAGGCCCGCCCGGGCTCTCACGTCGAAGTCCGCTGCCGGGCTGGTTGTCGGCCTTGCGCTCGTTGCGCTGTTCGCCGTCGTGCGGGTGCTGGCGCCCTCCACGTCGGAGACTTTCGGGCTTCCCAACGCCGCCCGCGACTTCGCCACCTTGTCGATCAGCGTCGTCGTGGAGTCCCTGCCCTTTGTCTTCCTCGGAATTGTCCTTTCGATCGCTGTCCAGGTCTGGCTACCGGAGGGCATGCTGCTCCGTCGCCTGCCACGGAGTCCGGTACTGCGGAGGCTGGTCCTTTCGCTTCTGGGAATGCTGCTGCCGGTCTGCGAATGCGGAAATGTTCCGCTGGCCCGCGGCCTGGTGGTCAAGGGCCTCACCGTCGCGGAGTCGATGACTTTCCTGTTCGCCGCGCCCATCCTGAACCCCGTCACCGTCGTCACCACCGCGCAGGCGTTCGGCTGGAACAACGGCATCCTGGTTTCCCGCGTCCTGGGCGGCTTCTTCATCGCCAACCTCGTCGGCTGGATCTACAGCCGGCATCCGCGTCCGGGGGAGCTGCTGACCACCCGGTTCCAGGAAACGTGCAACGTGGCCGATCACGACGGCGGCGCCGCCGGCAGGGTGCGGCGCAGCGTGCAGATGTTCTCGCAGGAGACGCGGGCAATGATGCCTGCCCTGTTCATCGGCGCAGGCATGGCGGGGCTGATCCAGGTGGCCGTTTCCCGCGAAGTGCTGGTCGCCCTGGGCAGCAACCCCGTCTGGTCCGTCCTGGCGTTGATGCTGCTCGCCTTCGTCGTGGCGATCTGTTCAAACGTGGATGCCTTCTTCATCCTGTCTTTCGGTGCGACCTTCATGCCGGGTGGCATCGTGGCTTTCCTCGTTTTCGGGCCCATGATCGACGTGAAAATGCTCGCCCTGATGCGCACCACCTTCACCGCGAAGACGCTCCTTCAGCTCAGCGTGCTTGTGGCACTGTGCGCCGCGGTCCTCGGATTGGCGGTCAACTATGGTCATTAGGCGGCTCGTGGGCCGCTGGCAAGGCGTGGTGCTCAGCCTCATCGGCCTCGTCGCAACGATCTGGCTGGGCCTGACGGGGCAGCTTGCCTTGTATATCCATCCGCGGTATTTCGTGTTCACGGTCATCATGGCCGTCATCGCAGGGGTGCTTGCCCTGGCGGCCTTCGCCTTGGTCCCCGGCGCCAGCGACGCCCCCGAGGGCGGGCACACGCGCGCCCACGAGCACGACGGCGACGCCCCCGACGGCGACGACGCGCAGCGTTCGCGATGGGGCTGGCTGCGGCCGGCCGGAAGCGTGTTGACCATCATCGCCGCCGTCGCCGCCCTGCTGATCCTGCCGCCGTCGACCCTTACCACCGCAACTGTCGCCCAGCGCGACCTCAACGGCTCAGCGTCCGCCCTCACGCTGAAAACACCCGCGCTGCCGGGCAAAGGAGACTACTCCTCCTTCACCGTGCGGGACTGGGCATCGTTGCTTCGGTCGGGCGCGGGGCAGGACTTTTTCGCCGACAAGACCGCCACGGTCACCGGGTTCATCAGCGCGGACACGACAGATCCAAACCTCTTTTTCGTGACCCGGTTCGTGGTGACGTGCTGCGCGGTCGATGCCCAGCCGATCGGTGTTCCCGTCTATCACCCCGGGTGGCAAAACGAATTCAAAACCGACAGCTGGGTCACGGTCACCAGCAGCTTTCACGCCAACCCCAACCCTGCCAGCCGCGAGGCAATCGTCCTGATGCCGGACTCGATCAAGCCCATCACCCAGCCGGCGCAGCCCTATGTCTACTAAGCGCCGCCCCGTCTCGGCCAAACGGGCCGCAGCGATTGCGGCCGCGGCCGAGCTCCTGGCCGGACGCCGTTTCGCTCGCCGACTCTACGGCACCATCGCGATCCTCGCCCTCCTTGCCGGCGGGTTGACGGCAGCGAACCTTTCGAAGCTGCCGCACGCCAACTCCACCTCGGCACTTGCCCGCTCCGCGACACCCGCAGCCTTTGCGTTGTACAGCCTGCAGAGGGATACCGGCAAGGACGACACAGGGCACAAGAAGCCGGACACCATCCTCGGCACGAGCCTGTCCGGCAGCGACCAGGGCACCGTCATCGTCAGCGCCCCCCGCATCCAGGAGTATGCCGCACTTCCCACTGCCCTCGCCGTGGTCACGCTCAACGATGACAACACCAGCTCGCTCGAGATTGTGCCCCTCACCGGCGGGCCGCCAACGCTTGTTCCCTTGCCAAGCCTGGGAACCGTGGCCAACCTTCATGCGGCACCCTCCCAGCACCTCATCGGTTTCACCTTCACCGCGTCTTCGGGCACCGGCCAGTACTGGAAATCGCTTTTCGTGTACGACGTGGGCAGTCCCTCCACGGCTCCGCGCGCCGTCCAGGGGATCAACGGTCCGGTCTCGGCCGCGGACTGGCGCTTTGTCCCGGGCGCGGCCACCGTGGTGGCACAGACCGACGACCAATCCATGTTCCTCATTGATGCGCTGGAAAGCGGCAAGGTGTCGCCTCTGGGAGCGCATGCCGGGATCCTCGGATTCGTCCCCGGCACCAACGAACTCGCCGTCGCCGACCAGGGACTGAAAAAGGGCATCGACCCGCCACGCTATTCGACCATCAACCTCACCACCGGGACCTCCACGCCGCTCAGCCTCACCGGCGCGTTCGTGCCCGATGTCGCCAACGGGACCACCACCACGGCGAGCCAGCCGATGGTCCTCGGCACGTCCGGCCAGTACGCGCAGGTACTGAGAAAGTACGACGGCGGAAAGGAAGCCTCCGTGGTGAACCTCGCCGACAAGAACGGCTCGCGCCAGCTTTACCAGCCTGCCGCGGCCTGGTCGCGCATCCTTGACGCGTGCATCTCACCGGCCAGCGACTACCTTGCGGTCGAAACCGCAGCACCGCAATACACGGGAGACCAATACCCGGTGCTCCCCGAACCGACTCCCATCCGGACGGACCTCGTGGACGTGAAATCGGGCGCCGTCCTGAAAAGCGTTCCGGGATTTCTCCCGAGCTGGTGCGGTTGAACACGACGGCGACTGGCAGGCACTAAGGCGATTGCCGCCGTCGGGCGCTCACGTCGAAAAGCCAGGTGGCGGCCACCGTTGCCAGATAGCCGGTGATGACAATCAGGGAGACTCCGGCCCAGAAGTAATTGGTGGTGCTGCTTTCCCGGCCGACACCAGGCGCGATCTTCAACAGCGAATACACCGAAACCGCCGCAGCCGAGATACCCGCCACCGCAGCCAACAAAAGCCATAAACGCGACGACGCCCAGTGCCCACCGCGGCCGTCCTGGACGTTCCAGCGCTTTCCCGTGCGCAGCACCAACCAGCCGGCCGGAAGCATGACCGCTCCCACCACGAGGAACGCGGCAACGACGTCGGCGGGCCGGTGCCACTGGTTGATCAGCGTGGAAACCCCGGCCGCCACCGCGAAAGTGCCACCGAGGAACCCCGCCACGGGCCGCCAGCGCGGCGACACCACCAAGAACACCGCGGCGGCCGCCGAAGCCGCCAAGGTGGTGTGGCCGGAGGGCAACGAGTTCAGTTCAATGGTCTGGACGCCGCGGAACGGCCTGTTCGGAAACCAGTCCTTGAGGAGCTGGGTGGCCAGGTTTGCGGCGACGCAAGCGGCGAGCGCGATCCCGGCGGACTTCCAGCGGCGGCGCATGATCGTGACGAAAAGAACGACGACGGCGGCGATCGCCACCGAGATGACCGGCAACCAATCGAGGAACTGGGTGGTTGCCCGCTCGGCGGGACCGTTGATGGTCGCAGCTTCCACCAAAGCGGATTCGTCGATGTACTGACCCGTCGTGGTGCGCACGAAGAAATAGAACGTGGCAACGAACGCGACCACGCAGGCAAGGGTTGCGAGCACAAAAAGCAAGCCCGTGCCGGCGTCCGTCCAGCGCTTGGCAAAGGTCCCGCGTATGTCCGGCAGCCGGCTCGTCTTTGGAAAACTCATTGCTTTCAGGGTGTCATACCTGGCTGGGAGGATCACTTTTGTTCGGCGAGGAGTTCCGCATAGAGCGCCAAGTGTTCGGCAACCATCCGTTCGGCGCTGAAGTAGTTTTCCGCGGCGCGACGGCACTCGCGGCGATCCAGCCTGGCGGCGGCCATGACGGCCTCCGCCAGCTCCGGGGGACTCGAGCGGAGGTAGCCCGTGACCCCCTCGGAAACGATCTCGGGGGCGGATCCGCGGAATGTTGCCACCACCGGTGTCCCGGCAGCGAGGGACTCGATCATGGCCATTCCGAAGGGTTCATCCCACTGAAGCGGATTCAGCAGGGCCACGGACCCGCCCAGAAGGGCGAACTTGTCCGCCGCGTTCAGCTCGCCGAGGTATTCGACGTCGGACCCCAGGAGCGGCGCGATGACCGCGGCGTAGTACTCATGTTCTTCCGCGCTGTACATCTTTGCCGCAATCCGCAGGGGTATCCGGGCCAGGCGGGCGGTCTCTATTGCTTCGGGCAGGCCCTTGCCGGGGTGCATCCGGCCGAGGAAGCTGACGTAGCCGCCGTCGCCGGCTCCGAGCGGGACGGATTGGGTGTCGATCCCGTGGTGGATGACCTTACGTACCTTGATCCCGGGGGCAGTTTCCGCTTGATGGTGCGAGATGGCAATGATCGCGGTGTCGGTGGCCATTGCTTGGTAAATGTCGTGGTTCTCGGCCGAAAAGGGGAGGTGGGCCGTTGCGACGATCGGCGTTCCTTTCGGCCGATGCCGGTACAGCGGCCCCGCCAGGGTGTTGTCGTGGATGAGGTCGACGTCGTCCATGGCCGCGAACGCGTACACGCTGTGGCGCAGTTCGTCCGTCCCGTTGCCTATCCTCGAGCCGTCGGCAAGGGGTGGTCCGGGGACTTTGGCCACCGGACATGTGCTTCCGGACGCCGCCGCGAGAAGCACCTCGTGGCCCGCGGCAACCAGGCCGCGGGCCAGGATGTCGATGATCGACTCGGTGCCGCCGTATGCGGGCGGCGGGACCGGAAGCCAAGGCGGGGCAACGAGGCCGATGCGCACCTAGTGCCCCCGCCGCAGTCCAGCGGTGACGGAATGGACGTCCAACAGATCGGCAAGCGGTTTGCGCGCCTCGAGGTGCAGCGCGACATCTTCGGGCAGGTCCCTGACGTGTGTTTCTCCGTTGGCAACCTCCACGGAGATCCTGGAGCCGGCGAGCGGGATGTTCCGCATGGTGATCCCGCCGAAGCCTTCAGGAACGACGGGCGCCAGCCAGAGGCCTCCGTGGGTGAGACACGGATCGAATCGGAGAAGGACCCGGAGCAGATGGACCGGTGTGGCAGCGGCCCACGCTTGCGGCGAGCAGGACGAAGGGTAGGGGACGGGCGTCCCGTAGCTTTTCCGATCCAGTCCGCAGAACAACTCCGGAAGCCGCCCGCCGAACGCTTCGGCCGCATCGAGGAGGCCCGTGACGAGGCGTTGGGCCTCCTCAATGAAGCCGTAGCGCATCAATCCGCCGGCAATGAGGGCATTGTCATGGGGCCACACCGAGCCGTTGTGGTAGCTCGCCGGGTTGTAGGCTGCCATGTCCGAAGCCAGTGTCCGGACGCCCCAGCCCGTGAACATGGTGTCCGACATGAGCCGCGCCGCGACCAGCGGAGCCTTGTCGTCGTCGACGATTCCGCTCCACAGGCAATGGCCCATGTTGGACGCGCACGCGTCCACCGGGCGCTTGTCGCGATCCAGGGCGATCGCGAAATAACCGCGTTCGGGGAGCCAGAATTGCTGGTTGAATTTTCGCTTGAGTTCGGCCGCCCGGGCGCCCCACACCGCGGCCAGCTTCAGATCGCCTTCCTCCTGGGCCATCAGGGCCCGGCTCAGATAGGCGGTGTAGACATAGCCCTGGACTTCGCACAGAGCGATCGGTGGTTCCGCCAGCGTGCCGTCGGCGAAGTTGATGCCGTCCCCGGAATCCTTCCAGCCCTGATTGAGGAGGCCCTGGTCCGTGGCGCGGGAGTATTCAACGAAGCCGTCGCCGTCGGCGTCTCCGTAGTCGCGGATCCAGTCCAGGGCGCGGTCCACCGCGGGCAGAAGGGACTCCGCGACGTCGGCATGGAATCCCCAGCGGGTGAGCTCCCCGGCGAGGGTGACGAACAGCGGTGTAGCGTCCACCGAGCCGTAGTAGGCACTGCTGCCGCCGAGGGCGAGGCCCGTGCTGGCACCGAGACGTACTTCGTGCAGGATCCTCCCCGGCTCCTCCTCGCTGAGCGGGTTGACGGTCCTGCCCTGATGGTCGGCCAGGGTCTTGAGGGTTCCCAGCGCGAGCGAAGGATCCAAGGGAAGGGTCATGAAGGACGTCAGGAGCGAGTCCCGGCCGAAAAGGGCCATGAACCAGGGGGATCCCGCAGCCACCACCGTCCGCCCGGGATGGTCAGCGTCGAAGATCCTGAGGGAGCCGAGGTCTGCCCTGCTCTGGGCCAACGCCTTTTCGAAGGCCTTGTTGGCAAGTTCCGTTGTAGGAACCCTTTCATGCCACTCCTGCTGCCTTTCTTCCGGGACATCGGTGGGGCGTTGGTTTCCCCAAACCTCGGCGTCGGCCTCGGGTCCGACCCCGTCGATGCGGGGAGTGGCCGTCACACCCGTGGACCAATGGCCTTGGGGTTCAAGGGAGATGTCATAGCTGATGACATCTCCGTCAACGACGCCATTCGGAGCGTCAATGGTGACCAGGACGTGCCGGCCCTGCCTCTGGGACTCAAGGACCAAGGACCCGTTGCCATCCCGCGTCAAATGCACGCTCTCGTGGCGTGCCCTCCCTTCCTTCACTTCGAAGATGTCGGCAAAGTCCGCATTGACCCTGAGTGAAACCGTCGCGTGTGTGGCCTTGTTGGAGAAATTCCTGACCGTGACCTCTTCGCGGACCCCGCCGAACACGCTCCGCCTGCGTTCAATCAGCAGGTGGCTGTCTGCCAAGCCGTCGGTGCGCGCCGCGCGGCCCACAAAATCAGCGCGGAAAGGCTCCGGGACAGGAGAACCCAAGGCTTCGATGGGGTGGCCGTTCACCGCCAGCACCCAGTTCGAAACGAACCGCGTGTCACGGAAGAACATCCCGTGCGGGCGCAGTTGATCCATATCGCCGTTGGCCGCGGAGACGCAAAACGATGTTCCTGCCAACAACGTCACGGCGCCTGCGCCGGCCGAACCTGCAAGGTTCTCGGCATTCCAACCTGTCATCAATGGGCTCCAAAGCTAGGGACGGGGGAATGGGGCAGCTTGTTTCAGCGTATTCGCCACGTCTTCGGAAGTGAACCCTCGCTCGGATATGTGGGGTTTTCGGCGGACGCTCGCTCACGTATGGCGGGTTGTGGGTGGACGCTCGCTCACGTATGGCGGGTTGTGGGTGGACGCTCGCTCACGTCTGGCGGGTTGTGGGTGGACGCTCGCTCACGTCTGGCGGGTTGTGGGCTTGGGTGGGGCGACATTGGTGAGCGAGGGTTTGGGGATTGGGGCCGATATGTGAGCGGGCGCTGTGAAGGGGGTGAAGGGGGTGAGGGGGGCGTAACACGAATGTGACGCTTGACACGTGTTAGGTGATGGATTTACGCTACCTAACACGTGTTAGGAAGGAATTGGACATGGCAGGAAGCAATGGGAAGCTGCGTGAGATCTCACGCAGGACAGCCCTTGGTGCCTTGGGTGCGGGAATTGTCGGAGCAACGGTGGCGTCGTGGCCGCGGTTGACCGGCATGGACATCCCGGGCCGCGGGGACAACAGCCTTAGCATCGCCATCTTGGGAACCGCGGCGGACGCAGCCGCCCGCCAGCGGGTCATCGATGCGTTCGCGAAAGTGCACCCGGAAATCAAGGTGAAGGTCCAGGCCATCCAGGCCGCGGACTGGAAGGACTTCTTCACCAAGATCCTCACGATGGTGGCAGCAGGAACGCCGCCGGATGTGGTCTACGTGGCCACCGAAGGTGCCCAGCTCTTCGCCGAGAAGCTGGCGCACCCCTTGGACGAGTACCTTCGCCGCGATGCCGCGGACATGAAGGAGTACTTCGCGGACGTCCACCCGAGCCTCGTGGAGGCGTTCATGTACAAGGGCAGCCTGTTCCAGCTCCCCATCGACTGGAACGCCGCCAACATGTACTACAACACCTCGGCCCTCCAGCAAGCCGGACTCGAACGTCCCGCAGACAACTGGACCCAGGTCGATTTCCGCAACAGCCTTGCGGCCATGCGCAAAGCGAGGCCCCAGGACTTCACCCCGTACTACTGGACCAACAGGCTCTTCGGCGGTGTGGTGCCCTGGCTCTATGCCAACGACACCAGCTTCCTCAAGGAATCCAAGTCCACCGGCGGCGAATGGCTCTGGGACAGCTTCTACGCCCAGGATCCGTCCCGCGGACTGCGCTCCGGCGGCTACCAGTGGCTTGAACCCAATGCCGATGACCCGCGGGTGTACGAATCGTTCGACTACCTCCGCGGCCTCGTCAAGGATGGCCTCGGTGTCCGACCCGAAGAAGGCGGCGGAAATTCACTCGTCGGACTGTTCGCCTCCAACAGGATTGGCATGACCCCGGCCGGCGGCTACTGGGTGGAAGGCCTCCACGAAGCCGGAATGAAGGAAGACGACTTCGACGTCCAGTTCTTCCCGCGCTGGCGCACCCAACGGCACCAATTCGGCACCGCCGGCTACGCCATCATGAAGACCGCCAAGGACAAGGACGCGGCTTGGGAATGGCTCAAGTTCGCCTCCAGCCTGGAAGCCATGCGATTGGTCTTCCCGACGCCGAACACCACCCCGGCGCGCCGCTCCATGGTCAACGAACAGTTGTACGCAGGCCGCGGACCCAAGCACTGGAAAGTCTTCTACGACACCCTCGACAAATTCCCCACCACAGGTCCCATCCCGGCACCGCCCCAGCAGGCCGCCGTCGAGACCGCCCTGATGAAAAACGTATCCCTGGCCGTCAGCGGTGATGAGAACCAGCTCAAGCAGGCCCTCGCCTCCATGCAACGCGACCTTGAGATCGCCTTGAGGAGGCAGGCATGAGCACGGCAACAACGGGCATGTCCACCAAGCGCCGCAACGGCGCGGGGCCCAAACGCCGGAACGGCGAGGGGCCCAAACGCCGGAACGGCGCCGCATCGGGGAGCGAAACAACCGGAAGGCAGCGTCAGCGCTGGCTGCCCTGGGCGTTCCTGGCTCCCACCATCCTGGGCATGGGGCTGTTCACGCTCGTGCCGATCGTCGCATCGGTGGTCCTCGCGTTCTTCCGCTGGGACATCATTTCCGCGCCAAGCTTCGTCGGGTTCGACAACTTCGCCGAAGTGGTCCAGGACCCCACGGTGCGTGTCTCGTTCCTGAACACCATCATGTTCGTGGTGGTCGCCGTCGCGCTTCAGCTCGGCCTCGCACTAGCACTGGCGATCATGGTGCAGGAGAAGCTCCCGGCCTGGCTCCGCGTCTTCTTCCGCAGCGCCTTCTTCTTCCCGCTGATCCTGTCCGCGGCGTCGGTCTCCATCTTCATGCGCTACTTGTTCAACGAACAATTCGGCGTGGTCAACTGGCTCTTGTCCTTCGTCGGCATCCCCGCAGTCCCGTGGCTGACGACGCCGGCCGGTTCTGCCGCCGTCGTGATCCTCGTGTACGTGTGGCAGAACTTCGGGTTCTCGTTCCTGCTGTTCATCGGCGGCCTCGCGTCGATCCCGACTGAAACGTATGAGGCCGCGTCGATCGACGGCGCCACCGGCTGGCGCAAGCACCTCCACGTGACGCTGCCCCTCCTGAGCCCCACCACGCTGGTGGCATCCGTCATGGCGATCATCAACGCCCTGCAAGTGTTCGACCAGCCCTACGTCCTGACCCGCGGCGGCCCCGGCGACTCCACACGCACTGCCGTGATGGTGATCTTCGAGTCCGCATTCCAGCGCCTCGAATTCGGCCAGGCCTCGGCGATCGGCGTCATCCTCACGCTGATCATCATGGCCATCACCGCCGCCCAGTTCCGGCTCAGCAAACGATTCGTCTTCTACCAGTAAGGCCCGCCATGACTACAACCTCAACCCAGCGCGCCGCCGTCGAACGCTTGGCTCCCCAGCGGCCCGCGCCCCGCAAGAAGCGGAACTGGAGCATGGCGGGACGAATCGTTCTGCTCCTGATCGCGTCCGTCTTCATCCTCGGTCCGGTGCTGTGGACCCTGTCCACCTCGCTGCGGCCACCGGCGGAATCGTTCCAGCTGCCGCCGTCGTTCCTTCCGCTCAACCCCGATTTCTCGTCCTATGACCAGGTCTTCAAACAGCTCAAC
This sequence comes from Arthrobacter sp. SRS-W-1-2016, assembly GCF_002009585.1. NCBI lineage: Bacteria > Bacillati > Actinomycetota > Actinomycetes > Micrococcales > Micrococcaceae > Arthrobacter > Arthrobacter sp. SRS-W-1-2016. Next base: position 87,152 of record NZ_MTPV01000059.1, read on the forward strand.
ATCATGCTTCTGGTCCTCAACAGCGCCCTCGTGACGGGACTGATCGCCGTCGGGCAAATGTTCACGGCGGCGCTGGCAGGCTACGCGTTCGCGAACCTCAAGTTCCGCGGCCGCGGGGCACTGTTCTCGATTGTGCTGGCCACCATGATGGTGCCGGCGCAGGTGACGATCGTTCCGGTCTTCATGCTGATCCGCGGCATCGGTCTGTCCGACACGCTCCTCGCGCTGATCCTTCCGGCGATCCCGACGGCGTTCGGCACCTTCCTGATGCGGCAATACTTCCTGGGGCTGCCAAGTGATTTGGGCGAGGCCGCGGCGATCGACGGCGCCTCGCCCTGGCGCACGTTCCGTTCCGTCTATGCGCCGCTCGCGATGCCGGGCATGGCGATCGTGGGCATCCTGGCCTTCAATTACCACTGGAACGAGTTCTTCCGCCCGCTCATCCTGACCATCTCCGAGCAGAACTTCACGCTCCCGCTGGGCTTGGTCTCGCTGCAGGGCAACCTCGGCACGGGCAGCATCTCCGTGGTGCTCGCAGGCGTGATCCTCTCCATGATTCCCGCCCTGGTGGTGTTCATGTTCGGCCAGCGCGCCTTGCGTGACGGACTCACCGCCGGCACCGGCAAATAGCCCCTACTTCCCTGAAAGGACCTCGATGACGGACGTCATATCCTCCGCCCCTGCTCTAGCCGCGGCGGCCACCCACCCGGACCCGGCTTTCCCGCGCTTCCACCCCCGGCCGGCGCAAGGCTGGATCAACGACCCCAACGGCATCAGCTACATCAACGGCCGCTACCACGTGTTCTTCCAGTTCAACCCGGAATCGGCCCGGCACCACCGGATCCAGTGGGGCCACGTCAGCTCCCCGGACCTGGTTCATTGGGATGAGCACCCTGTCGCGCTGCGCCCGCAGGACGGCGGCCCGGATGAGTTCGGTTGCTGGACCGGAGTGGTGACCGACGACGGCGGTGTCCCCACCGCCGCGTACTCGGGCGTGCGGGGCGACGGCGGACACTCGCAAGTGGTGATTTCCCGAGGCTCCGCGGACTTGGTGACTTGGGAACAGGATGGTCACATTGCCGCTTCCATGCCGGACGACGGCCTGGTCACGGCCGTGCGCGACCCCTTCATCTTCCACTTCAACGGCAAGCGCTACGCCATGCAGGGCGCCGGGCTGGCCAATGGACATGCTGCTCTGCTGCTGTACACGGTGGAGGACATGTCCAACTGGAAGTACCAAGGCATTTGGCTGACCACCGAAAACCCCGTGGCGGCTGCGCACACGCCTGCTGAGATCTGGGAGTGCCCGCAGCTTGTCCATGTGCCATCCGGCGAGGCCGAAACCTGGGTCATGATGTTCTCCCTCTGGCTCTCCGGCGATGATCACGAGCACGCCAACGGGGTGGGCCACCTGATCGGCTCCTTGGCTGAGGACCCGTCGACGGGGCTGCCCGTGTTCGTCCCGCGTTCCGGCGGCAGGTCCGACCTTGGCCGGGACTTCTATGCTCCCCAGATTGTTCAGCTGGATTCTGCGTCGGGGTCCGGGGCGGCGCCGCGTGCCTTGCTGTGGGGATGGGCCAACGAAGGCCCCGGCCGTGATGGCCGGCGTGGCCGTTCGCAAGAGGAGATCGACGCCGCGGGCTGGGCAGGCGTCTTAACCCACCCGCGCTTCCTCTCGGTTGAGGGCGGTGCGCTGGTGGTTGCTCCTGCGCCGGAGGTCGAGGCGTATCGGGGCACCCTGACTGCCGGCGGGGCGTCCGGGGTGGATGACTTGCCGCCGTTTGCCGAGGCTGTTGTGACTGGCGGCGCCGGCGCCGGCGAGGTCCGGCTGGTCCTGGCCTCCGGCGCGGAACGGCAGGTCGTGTTTGCGGGGTCTTTGTCCGAGGGCGAAGAACTGCGGATCTTCATAGATGCGTCCTTGGTGGAGGTGTATCGGACCGGTTCCGTGGCCACGACACTCCGCGCCTACCCAGCGACCGGGGAAACGTGGCGCCTTGAGCTTCCCGAAGGTGCGCTAGCGGACGTCTGGGAACTGAACCTGCCCGAATAGGCGGCAGGCCGCCGTCGGGCCCTCACCTTTTGACCACCTTTGGCCGGAGCCGCCTTCCAGGGTCCCCGTATTTCCGGGGATTCCCGGATGGCGGGCCGGCCAAAAGTGGTCGGATCTAGAGGGCCGGTACAGGCCCGGTCGACTCGCGGACCACCAAACGGCAGGGGACCATGGTTTCCAGATGGCCGCTGCCGTCCGACGTCGACCGCTTGGCCGGATCCTCGATCTGCTCGAGCAACATGCTCATCGCGGCCGCGCCCATTTCGCGCAGGGGGAGCGCCATGGTGGTGAGCGCCGGGACCATGGTGGCCGCGATGCGGAATTCGTCGTCGTAACCAATGATCGAGAGGTCGCGCGGTACGTCGAGGCCCAGCCGCGCCGCGGCCAGGGCGACGCCGACGGCGAGCCGGTCGTTGGCGCACACGATCGCCGTCGGGCGCTGGGTGGCGGAGAGCAGTCCCATGGCGCCCTGGAAACCGTCGTTGATATCCCAACCGGCCATGAACACGCGGTCTTCGCGGACGGGGATGCCGGCCTTGGCCATGGCTTCCCGATGCCCCATGATGCGCAACGGCACAGCCGGCGAGGTGGCGGCCCCGGCGAGGAAAGCGATATCGCGATGGCCCAGCTGCAGCAAGTGCTCGGTGGCTTCCCGACCGCCGGAAACCTCGTCCGGGATCACGTGGTGCAGCTGCGGGGCGGGGCTGCTGTCATAGCAATTGGCGAGCACAGAGGGGACGCGCAGCATGCCGTGGGGCACGTCGAGCGGCTTCAAACCGACCGTGACGTACATCAGCCCGTCCACCTGCCGGTCCAACAGGGTCTCGACGGCGCTCTCGTCACGGGAGGCGTCGCGCTCGGTGTCCATGACCACGGTGACAAAGCCGTGGGCGCGGGCAACGTCGTCGGCGCCACCGATGATGTTGCCGTCGAACGGGCTCACCACCACCTCGTCCGAAACGATCCCGATCACGCGAGTTCGTTGGTTCCGCAGGCTCAGGGCAATGGGGTTGGGGGAGTAGTTGAGGTCCGCGGCCGCCTGCCGGATCCGGTCCTGGCTTTCCTTGGCCACGTTGCCGTCCCCACGGCCGTTGAGCACCAGCGACACCGCACTCCGCGAGACACCCGCGCGTTTCGCGACGTCGAGTGCTGTGGCTTTGCGCTGCATGCGGGCTCCTCCGGCTGTGGTTCCGTTTCTTGCTGCATTCTACCTAACGCGTGTGAGGACATACCGCCCGTTTCCCAGCGCGGGAACGCTCGCTCACCTATATGGCCGTCCAGCCGATCGCTCGCTCACCTAGTGAGCGAGCGTCCGCCGAAAACGCCCCAAAAGTGAGCGAGCGTCTGAGGGTGCGGCCCCCCGGGAACCGGCCTGACGCCGGCCCACCCCGGGAACCGGCCCAGCCCGCCCCGCGCTACAGTGAAACCATGCCTCCATTCCCCGCCCTCGACGAGCTCCTTGCCACCGCGAAAGTGGTCAGCCTGCCGATGCGGGTCAAGTTCCGGGGAATCACCGAGCGCGAGACCCTCCTGTTCCGCGGACCGGCCGGATGGGGCGAGTTTTGTCCGTTCCCCGAGTACGGCGACGCCGTGGCTTCCCGCTGGCTCGCCGCCGCCGTCGAAGCCGCATGGCAAGGTTTTCCGCCGCAACTAAGGGACACCATTCCCGTCAACGCCACCGTCCCCGCCGTGCCTGCCGCCCGGGTGCCCGAGGTCCTGGAGCGCTTTGGCCGGGTGGACGCCGTCAAGGTCAAGGTTGCCGAGCGCGGACAGGAACTTGCCGACGACGTCGCGCGCGTCACCGCAGTCCGGGACGCCCTGCCGGACGCCGCGATCCGCGTGGACGCGAACGCGGGCTGGGACGTGCCGGAGGCGGTTGAGGCACTCGGGCGGCTGTCCGCCGTCGGACTCGAATACGCCGAACAGCCCGTGCCCCACATCGAGGGCCTCGCCGAAGTCCGTCGACGGCTAGCGCAGCAGGGAACGCCGGTGCTCATCGCCGCCGACGAATCCGTGCGGAAGGAAGACGATCCCCTCAAGGTTGCCCGCGCGGGCGCGGCCGACCTGATCGTGGTCAAGGTGGCGCCGCTTGGGGGAGTGCGGCGTGCGCTGGACATCGTGACGCAAGCCGGGCTTCCCGCCGTCGTCAGCTCGGCGCTGGACACCTCGGTGGGGATCCGCGCGGGGCTCGCGCTCGCCGCCGCGGTGCCGGAGCTGCCGTTCGCGTGCGGGCTGGGGACCGTGCGGCTCTTCGCCTCGGACATTACCCAGGATCCGTTGGTGCCCGACGACGGCGCCATCCGCGTCCGCGAAGCCGTCGCCGACGAGGGGCTGCTGGAGCGGTACGCGGCTCCCGCTGGACGTCGCGACTGGTGGCTGGACCGGCTCCGTCGCGTGCACGCGCTCCTGAATGCATAGAAAGCTGGGAAAAGTCTGGGAATTCACCGGAATTTTACCGGGGCGTCCTCTCGGATTCCGCTAGCGCTGTAAGGGTTGGGAAATCACTCAATCCCCGGAGGTATTTCCCATGTCTGAATCAACCAAGCGCAAGTTCGACTTGCTCCCGATGCTCGGCCATACGAAGGGCAAGCGCAGCCCCGTGACGTGCGCCCTGAAGTGCGACAACGCTTGCTCGGGCGAGGTGTGCAACACGAGCTCCAACGCCTACTTCCGCGACATCGCTTCCGCAGCTGTGTCCCGCCGCGCCGCCCTGGGCTTCGGCGCTGTGGGCGCGCTCGCCGTCGTGCTGGGCGGAAACCTCCCGGGCAACGTGCCCGAAGGTACTGGCCTGTCCGCGGCGGCAAAGACGGGCTTCGACAAGGCCAAGCTCAAGTTCGCCCCGATCAAGCCTGTCGACTACACGGTTGACGCGTTCACCGTGCCGGATGGCTTCGCGTGGCAGCCGATCATCCGTTGGGGCGACCCGCTCTTTGCCGACTCGCCGGCCTTCGAGCTGAACGGCCAGACCGCGGCAGCGCAGGCCCGCCAGTTCGGCTACAACAACGACTACACGGACATCCTGCCCATCCCGGATTCCAAGGACCGCCGTGCGGTGCTCTTCACGAACCACGAGTACACCAACGAGAACATCATGTTCCCGGCCACTTTGGCGGCTGCGGAGGCGCGCGCGATCGGACGTGCCGCACACGGGCTCACGGTTGTTGAACTCGAACGGAAGAACAAGAACAAGCCGTGGAGCTACGTCAAGGGCGCGCCGCTCAACCGCCGCTTCCTGACCGACACGACGTATGAGCTCACCGGCCCGGCCGCGGGCACGGACCTCGTCAAGACCATCGACGATCCGTCCGGTCGGAAGATCAAGGGCACCCTGGGCAACTGCTCCGGCGGGACGACTCCGTGGGGCACCATCCTCTCCGGGGAGGAAAACTTCAACGGCTATTTCGTAGCTCCCGGTACCTCGGCGGGCGACAAGCGCTACGGTCTCTCGAACAAGCCAACGGCCCGCAAGTGGGAATTGGATGAGGCGCGTTTCAACACCAATAACGCGGGCTACGCCAACGAGACCAACCGCTTTGGCTGGATCGTGGAAGTCGACCCGTTCGACCCCTCCTCCACACCGAAAAAGCACTCCGCGATGGGCCGCTTCAAGCACGAAGGCGCCAACGTGATCGTTGCCGCCTCCGGCCGTGTGGTGGCTTACATGGGCGACGACGAGCGCTTCGACTACCTCTACAAGTTCGTCTCCAAAGGCAAGTACATGGCCGGCGACTCGGCCGCAGCCCGCCGGAACAACATGAACCTTCTCTCCGAGGGGGACCTCTACGTCGCCAAGTTCGCGGGTGACTCTCCCGCAGCTGAGATCGACGGCACCGGAAAGCTGCCGTCCGACGGCGCGTTCGACGGTTCCGGCGAGTGGCTTCCCTTGGTGGTCGACGGCGCTTCCGCTGTTCCGGGCATGTCCGTCCCCGAGGTCCTGGTCTACACCCGCCTCGCCGCGGACAAAGTTGGCCCCACGAAGATGGACCGCTGCGAAGACGTCGAGCCGAACCTGGCCACCGGCAAGGTCTACGTGGTCTGCACGAACAACTCGGACCGCGGCAAGCCCGGCAAGGAAGGCGCCACCGAGGTCAACCCGCGCACCCTCAACCGGGACGGCCACATCGTGGAAATCACGGAAACCGGGGACCAGACGTCCACGCGTTTCAACTGGACCCTGCTGATGGTTTGTGGAGATCCGGCCAAGAACTCCTCCACCTACTTCTCCGGTTTCCCGGCCGACAAGGTCTCGCCCATTTCCTGCCCGGACAACGTCGCTTTCGACTCGGCAGGCTACATGTGGATCGCCACTGACGGTGCGCCGTCGTCGATCGGGTATGCGGACGGGCTGTTCAAAGTCACCTTGGATGGCAGCGATCGCGGCAAGGTTGAGCAGTTCCTCGCCGTACCGCGCGACGCCGAGACCTGTGGGCCGATCGTGCACGACGACGAGCGGACCGTCTTCGTCGCCGTGCAGCACCCGGGCGAGGAAGGGACGTTCGAGGCCCCGCACTCCTTCTTCCCGGATTACGTGGGCGCCGGAGCCGCGCCGGCCGCCGGCCAGGTCCGCGCCCCGCGTCCGGCGATCGTGCAGGTGTTCCGCAAGGACGGCTAAGGGTTCCCCGTTCCCCTTTTCCCAACGCTCGCTCACCTACATGGGTCTTTCGGGAAACGCCCGCTCACCTACGTGGGTGTTTCGGGAAACGCCCGCTCACTCTCTTCAAGGGAGTGAGCGGGCGTTTGGGTTTGGGGCCCGATATGTGAGCGAGCGTTTGGGGGGAGGCGCCGCTAATAGACTGGTGCGGTGACTTCGCAAGGCTCCCTGAGCTCCCTCGCCGCTGCCCGGATCGCTGTCAAGGCCCTGCTCGACGGCGGTGTGCGGCACGTGGTGGTCTCTCCCGGTTCGCGCTCGGCACCCATGGCGTACGCGCTGGCCGAGGCTGAAGCAGCCGGGAACGTCAGGCTCTTGGTGAGGATCGACGAACGCTCGGCCGGTTTCACGGCCCTCGGCCTGGCCCTCTCGACGGGAGCCCCGGCGGCCGTCCTGACCACCTCGGGCACCGCCGTCGGGAATCTGTTGCCCGCGGTCATGGAGGCCAACCACGCCGCCGTGCCGCTCGTGGTCCTTTCGGCCGATCGCCCCGCCGAGCTCCACGGAACCGGCGCCAACCAGACCACCATCCAACTCGACCTCTTCGGCGAACACGTTCGCTTCGCCGTCGACATCGCGGCGGGCAGCAACCCGCAGAGGGCCGTCGAGACTGCCATATACGCGGCAACCGGCGCCCTCGAGGACACCCCTCCCGGGCCGGTGCAGCTCAACCTGGCGTTCCGCGAGCCGCTGGTTCCGGAACCGGGCGAGGCGCTGCCCGCCACCAAGGACCACGGAGTCTTCCACTACGATTCCGGTCCCCAACCATTGAGCATGCCCCCCGCTCGCGCCGAGCTGGCCGAGCGGCGGACGGTGGTTTTGGCAGGGCACGACGCCGGACCGGTCGCCGAGGCGTTCGCCCGCGCCCATGGCCTTCCCCTGCTCGCCGAGCCCTCATCCAATGCGCGCTTCGGTCCCAACGCCGTCGGGCCGTATCGCCTCATGCTGGACAACTTCGGGCCCGGGTCGGCGATGCCGATCGAGCGGGTGGTGGTCTTCGGTCGGCCTACGCTGTCCAGGCCTGTCGCCGCCCTCCTGGCCCGGAACGACCTCCCCGCAGCCATGTACGAGCCCGTCCCGGTGGCCTGGTACGAGCACGGCCGGCGTCGCGAGGAACGCTTCGAGTCCTTGACTGAACTGGCAGGGTTCGCTGGCAGGGGCTCGGATGAGTGGCTCGACGCCTGGCTCCTGGCCGGTGCCGCGGCCCAACACGCGCTCGACGGCGTCCTCGAGGCCGAGCACGCAGCCAACGGACCCGCCGTGGGAGCCACCGTCTGGAAACACGCCCGAGGGCAGTTGGTCCTGGGCTCCTCCAACGGTATCCGCGACGTCGACCTCGCCGGGCAGCCAAGCACCGAACCGTTGGCCACAGTATTCGCGAACCGCGGCCTGGCCGGCATCGACGGCACGATTTCCACGGCTACCGGAATCGCCCTCGGCGGTGGCCGCGAAACCACCCTCCTCCTGGGCGACGTCACCTTCCTGCACGACGCCGGCGGCCTCCTCCTCGGAGCCGGAGAGCCAGCACCGGACCTGCGCATCGTGGTCCTCAACGACGCCGGCGGGGGCATCTTCGGCCTCCTTGAGCACGGCAAGGTGGAGGACGACGGCGGCTACGGCACCGCCGTCGAGCGCCTCTTTGGCACCCCGCACAGCGTGGACATGTCCGCGCTGGCCGCGGCATACGGCGTCGGGCACGCTTCGGTGCGTACGACGGCGGAGCTCGCCGCCGTGCTTGCCTCGCCTTTGAAGGGGCGCAGCATTGTGGAAGTACGCACGGACCGTTCAGACCTGCGTCCCTTGCACGCGCGGATCAAGGCCGCGGTGGCTTCGGCTGTGTCCCAGTAGTTCCAATTCCTTGCGCTGCGCAAAATGCCCTGCGCAGCTGGAATTCCAGCCGCGCAGGGCATTTTGCGTATCGGGCGTCGCCAGAACCTACAGCACGCGGCTGAGGAACTCCTTGGTGCGAGCATGCTGAGGGTTGGCGATGATTTCACGGGGGTCGCCGGATTCCACCACCACACCTCCGTCCATGAAGGTCAGGCGGTCGCCGACTTCGCGGGCAAAGCCGATCTCGTGGGTCACCACGATCATGGTCATGCCGGACTTGGCCAGATCCTTCATCACGTTAAGCACATCGCCCACGAGTTCGGGGTCAAGGGCGGACGTCGGCTCGTCGAAGAGCATCAGCTCCGGTTCCATGGCCAGGGCCCGGGCAATCGCGACCCGTTGCTGCTGGCCGCCGGAAAGCTGTGCCGGGTAGTGGTTGGCCCGGTCGGCCAGGCCCACCCTGTCCAACAATTCGAGGGCGGCCTTCTTGGCATCGCCCTTGTTCTTCCCCTTGACCTGCACGGGAGCTTCCATGATGTTGTACAACGCGGTCTTGTGCGGGAACAGGTTGAAGCGTTGGAAGACCATGCCGATTTCGCGGCGTTGCGCGGCGATTTCCTTGACCTTCAGGTCGTGGAGGCGGCCGTTGACTTCGCGGTAGCCGATCAGCTGGTCACCGACGGAAATGCGGCCGGCGCTGATGGTTTCAAGCAGGTTCACGCAGCGGAGCATCGTGGACTTGCCCGAACCGGACGGGCCGATGACAACGGAAACTTCGCCCTGGTTGACCGTCAGGTCGATGCCGCGGAGCACATGGTGGGGACCGAAGTACTTGTGGAGGCCTTCGATCCGTACCAGCGGTTTCTGGGTGGTGATCGTCATTTTGCCTCCTCCTCGGGGAATTCCATCTTCAACGACGGCTCTGCTTCTGCGCTCGGTGCGACTGCCGCGGCAGCCTTGGCGGCTGCGGGGTTGATGACCGCCGGCGCGAGGTTGGTGTCAACGCCCTTGCCGTAGTAGGCCTCGATGTAGTGCTGGCCGACCATGAGCACGCTGGTGACCAAGAGGTACCAGGCGGCGGCGATGATCAGGAGCGGGATGGGAAGGTAGATCCGGTTGGCCAGGGCGTTGGTCGCGAAGGTCAGGTCCAGGGTGAAGGGGACGGCCAAGACCAGGGAGGTGGTCTTCAGCATGCCGATCGTCTCGTTGCCGGTAGGCGGGACGATGATGCGCATGGCCTGGGGCAGGATGATCCGCCACATGATCTTTCCCTTGCTCATGCCCAACGCTTCCGCGGCTTCGGTCTGTCCCTTGTCGACGGACTTCAGGCCGGCCCGGAAGATCTCGGCCAGGTAGGCCGATTCATTAAGGCCAAGCCCTAGGATGGCCGGGATAAGGCCGTGGGTGGGGTCCGAAAGCACGTAGGTGACGAGTTGGGGGCCGAAGGGGATGCCGAGGGAGAGTGTGGGGTAGAGGACGGTGACGAGTCCCCAGAAGACAAGCTGGGTGTAGACAGGGGTGCCGCGGAAGAACCAGACCCATACCCAGGAGGTGTAGCGCAGGACGGGGTTGTCGGACTGGCGCATCACGGCCAGCAGGATGGCCAGGACAATCGCCAGAACCATTGCAGCAACGGTCAGAAGCAGGGTCCAGCCCACGCCCTGGACGACCTTGACGTCCAGGATGTAGGTCCCGACCACGTCCCAGCGGAAATTGGGGTTCGTGATCGCGCTCTGAATCATAAGGATCACGGCGCCAACTATGATGATCGCGCTGATCCAACGGCCAGGATGCCGGACCGGCACCGCATCGTTCAGCACGGGTGCTGCGTGGCCTGGTTGATGATGATCCATCTGTGCACCTGATTTGTTATCGGTGGCGGGAATACTCAAGACTTGACCGCCGGGTTGACCTCGGACTTGGTGATGGCGCCTTCAGCGTTGCCCCAGCCGGTGAGGATCTTCTTGTATGAACCGTCAGACATGAGCTTGGTCAGCGTCTTCTGGATGACATCGGCAAGGGCGGTGTCCGACTTGGCAACGGCGATGCCCTGGGGAGCGGCGTCGTAAACGTCGCCGAGCTTCTCAAGCTGGCCGTTGGTCTGGGTCAGGGCGTAACCGATGATGGGGGAGTCGGCAGCCATGGCGTCGATGCTGCCGTTGACGAGCCGGGTGGTGACGTCGGTCTGGTTCTTGAGCGTGACGATGTTGATCGGCTGCTTGCCGTCAGCTGCGCACTTCTTGTTGCGGCCCGAGAGGTCCGGGTCTTCCTGGACGGTACCGGTCTGCACGCCAATGGACTTGCCGCAGATGTCATCCAGGGAGAACTTCTTCGGGTTGCCCTTCTGCACGGCCCATGCGGTACCGGCGTTGAAGTAGCTGACCATGTTGACGGCGCCGAGACGCTCGGGGTTGATGGTGAAGGACGAGATGCCCAGATCGTACTTGGGGCCGAGGGCGGGAAGGATGCCCGTGAATTCGGCGGTCTGCACCTGGACCTTCAGGCCAAGTGTGGCGCCGATCGCCTTGGCGATGTCGACGTCGTAACCGACAGGAGTCTGGCCATCGGGTCCGAGGAACTCGGCGGGAGCGTAGGTCGTGTCCGAGCCAACGGTCAGCGTGCCCTTGGACTTGATCGCGGCGGGGACCATTGCGGCCAGGGTGTCGTCCTTGGCGATGGTGCTGGGGTCAAAGCTTGCATTGGCACTGCCGGAAGGCGAAGCGGCACTCGACGGGCCTGCCTCCGAGGCATTGGTGCAGGCAGTCAGTGCCAAGGCGCCGATTGCGATGATGGTTGCAGCCTTGAGCGTCGAACTGACCGGGAGCGAACGGAATTTCTGCATTTTCTTACCTTTTTTTGCAGTGGATGCGAAACTAATCGGTTCATAGTGTAGCGCCGAACATGAGATGTGCGTCACAGAAAACTAAGTTTTACTATTGGATAACCTACCAAGTAAAAAATCAAGCCCCCCATGGTGGCTATTGTCTCGCACCCCAGACAGTCGGTAGTCAGGTTTCGAAGGGAATCCGTGGGTTTGGAGGCTTAGCTGCTGATGCCCAGCGACTCGAGCATGGGCCGGAATTTGGCCCACGTCTCGGCCAGCTCGGCGTCGGGAACGGAGCCTTCGACAATCCCGCAGCCCGCATAGAGGCGCACGGTTGTAGGACTTTCGATGATCGCGCCACGCAGTGCGATGCCCCACTCGCCGTTGCCCGCGGCGTCGAGCCACCCGACCGGGCCGGCGTACGGTCCGCGATCCATGTGCTCAAGCTGCCGGATCAACTCCCCGGCAACCAAAGTGGGCGTTCCGCACACGGCGGCCGTGGGGTGGAGTGCGTTGATCAAGGCCAGGCACGTAGGGACATGTCCCTCAATATCGGCGAGCTCGGCCTTCACATCCGATGCCAGATGCCACACATTGGGCAGCTCCAGGATGAACGGTTCACTGTGGGCGTTCATGGCTTCGGAAAAGGGTGCGAGCTGCGTGGTCAGTGATTGGATGGCGATCTCGTGCTCGTGCCGTTGTTTTTCGGAGCCGGCCAGCACGCGTTCGGCGTATTCCATGGGGGAGCCGTCCAAGCCCTCGGCGTCGCGCCGGTCGAGCGTTCCGGCCAGGACACGCGCCTGTGCCGTGCGGCCCTCCACTTGGATGAGCATCTCCGGCGTCGCGCCCACCAAGCCGTCGACGCCGTAGGTCCAGCATTCGCGGTAACGGCTGGCCAGCTGCTGCAGCACTTTGGCGGCGTTGACGCCGTCGGGCAGCGTCGCCACAACGTCGCGCGCGAGGACCAGTTTCTCCAGCTTTCCGGTCCGGATTTCCGCCACGCCGTCGGCCACCGCCTGCTTCCAAGCGGCCTCGCTCAGCGAACCGCTCTCGAGCGTGACCTTTCCATCCCCCAACTGGCTCGCATTTGTTGTCGTTTTGGGCGCTCTAAACGACAACAACTGCGAGTTAGTTGGGTGCCCGACGGCGGGGCTTAGCCAGCCTGCCAGGGCGGCGAGGGCACCCGCTTCGGTGAGTTCGACGTCGTCGAGCGTCAACTGGGTGAGCCAGGACCGCCCGTCCCGGATCCCGACAACTATTTCCGGAAGGATCAAGCGGGATTCAAAGGCGGAGGTCTTGGAGAAGGCAAAGGAGCCAAAGGCGACAGGACCGGTACCGGGGAGCTCAAGGGGATCCGTGACGTCGGCCTCGATGACGAGGTGCCGCCACCAAATGTCGGCCTCGAGAAAGCGATCCGGTCCGGACGCGGTGAAGCGCGCGAGTTCGCCAAAGCCCACCAGGCCGTTCTCGCGGCGGGACCAGCACAGGACATCGTCCCGGACCAGAAATGACGGCAGCCCCCCTGAGGATGAATCAACATCGAGGGGGACTGTCAAGGTGCGGAGCGTACTCGTCATGATGGAACAACATTACTCCCGCGCGCAACGCGAACCCTGCCCGGACCGGAGTGCCCCGAAAGTTCTTCCTATATTTGTCTGAGACAATTGCAGGGTGAACCGAGCATCCTTGGAAAAGCGTCCGGACGAAGTTGCGACGATGTTTGACGATGTCGCCCCCAAATACGACGTCGTCAACGATGTCCTGTCCATGGGGCAGACCCGGCGTTGGCGCCGCGTCGTCGTCGATGCGATGGACGTTCGCGTAGGCCAGCGGGTCCTGGACCTGGCGGCCGGTACCGGTACGTCCAGCGAACCGTACGCCGACGCCGGAGTGGACGTCGTGGCGTGCGACTTCTCGTTGGGAATGCTGAAGGTCGGCAAGCGCCGTCGCCCGGACATCAACTTCGTTGCCGGGGACGCCACCAAGCTGCCCTTCGCGGACGCTTCCTTCGATGCCTGCACCATTTCCTTCGGCCTGCGCAACGTCAACGAACCGCACAAGGCCCTCGCAGAGATGTTCCGCGTCACCAAGCCGGGCGGACGCCTGGTTATCGCCGAATTCTCGGCCCCTGTGGTGCCCCTTTGGCGGACCATGTACACCGAATACCTCATGCGCGCGCTGCCCGCCATCGCCACGAAGGTCTCCTCCAACCCGGACGCCTATGTGTACCTTGCCGAGTCCATCCGCGCGTGGCCGGACCAGGATCACCTGGCCGCCTGGCTGCAGGAAGCCGGCTGGACCGACGTCACCTACCGCAACCTGAGCGGCGGCATCGTGGCAGTGCACCGCGCCCAGAAGCCCGGTGCCGAACACCGTGAAAGCGTTCCCGTGGCCAAGCTGCGCCGCCAGATCAAGCCGCGCCGCCAAGCCGGCGATCAGTCCCGCTAACCGGCCCTATTAACAAGGACGCTGTGAACGTACTGATAGTCGGCGCAGGGCCAGCCGGGTCCACCGCTGCGTACTACGTTGCCCAGGCGGGCATTTCCGTGACGGTGCTGGAAAAGACCAGCTTCCCGCGCGAGAAGGTCTGCGGCGACGGCCTGACTCCCCGCGCCGTCCGCGAGATCCAGAAGCTCGGCCTCCCGCACGCCGAGGACGCCGGGTGGCGCCGCAACAAGGGGCTCAGGCTCATTGCGGGCGGCCGGACGATTGAATTGCCGTGGCCCGAGGTCGCCGACTTTCCCACGTACGGGCTCATCCGCACGCGCCTCGGATTCGACGAGGAGCTGGCCCGGCATGCCCAGTCGGCGGGCGCCGTGGTGCTTGAACGGCACAGCGTCACCGAAGCCCTGCGCGACGACGCCGGGCGGGTGATCGGCGCGCGCGCCGCGCTGCTCGATGAGTCCGGACGCAAGACGGGCGAGACGCGCGACTTCCATGCCGACGTCGTGCTCGCCGCGGACGGCAACTCGACGCGGACCGCCGTGTCGCTCGGCATGCACAAACGCGACGACCGCCCTCTCGGCGTCGCCGTCCGCACCTACTTCACCTCGCCCCGCCACGAGGACGACTGGATGGAAGGCTGGCTGGAGCTCCCGGGCAAGTCCGGCAAACCGCTGCCCGGTTACGGCTGGGTGTTCGGCGTCGGCGACGGCACGTCCAACGTCGGCCTCGGGATCCTGAACTCCTCCAAGGAATTCGGCAAGCTCGACTACAAGCAGGTCCTGCGCGAATGGACCGCCGGCATGCCCTCCGAGTGGGGATTCACGCCCGAAAACCAGGTGGGGGAGATCCGCGGCGCCGCCCTGCCCATGGGCTTCAACCGCACCCCGCACTACTCTCCGGGGCTCATGCTCCTGGGCGACGCCGGCGGCATGGTTTCACCGTTCAACGGCGAGGGTATTTCCTATGCCATGGAGTCCGCCCGCTTTGCGGCCGAGTTCATCATTGACGCGTCATCGCGTTCACGTTCGGCCGGGTGGACAGCCGACGACGCCGACGCCTACCTTGCGCGGTACGCGGACTATGTGCGGGACCAGTGGGGTTCACACTTCACCCTGGGCCGCGTCTTTGCCGCCCTTATCGGCAAGCCCGCCGTCATGAAACTCGCGCTACGGACCGGCATGCCCATCCCGGTGCTCATGCGCTTTGTGGTCCGGATGCTCGCGAACCTCACGGATACGTCGGCCAAGGGTTTCGAGGACCGCGCGATCCGCGTCCTCGAGATGCTGGTCCCGGCCACGTCCAACACCACGTCCACCGCCGCTTCCACCCGCGCCGGCACCGAATCAACGCTTTCCTCCGTGAAAAGTTAGGGTTAACCCGTGACTCACTCTGCCGAACACAGCTGGACGCACGCCGGGCACGGCCTGCCGGACGCTGTCGAACCCGCTCCCACCACCACCGCGATCGCCACTGGCCTGCAGCTTCCTGCCGGTTTTGCGGCCATCGCCAAGGACGTGGAGCTGGGTCCTGCCATCACCACGAACCTTGCGCGCGTGGAAAAGAAGCTCCGCGAAGCAATCGCCAACTCGGACCCCCTGGCTGACGCAACGTCGCGTCACTTGGTGGAAGCCGGCGGCAAGCGCATCCGCCCGCTCTTGACTCTCCTGTGTGCCCACCTCGGTGACGCCTCCCGGCCCGAAGTGGTCCAGGCCGCCGTCGTGGTTGAACTGACCCACCTCGCAACCCTCTATCACGACGACGTGATGGACTCCGCGCCCTACCGCCGCGGCGCCCCCACGGCGCACGAAGTCTGGGGCAACTCGGTGGCCATCCTCACGGGCGACCTGATCTTCGCCCGCGCCTCGATCCTGGTCTCCGAACTCGGGTCGCGTGCCCTGGGAATCCAGGCCCGCACGTTCGAACGCCTGTGCCTCGGCCAGCTGCACGAGACCGTCGGTCCGCGTGAAGGCGAGGACGCAGTGGAGCACTACCTGTCCGTTATCGCCGACAAGACCGGTTCCCTCGTTGCGGCCTCGGGCCAGCTCGGTGCCATCTTCGCCGGCGCCGACGAAGCCTTCGAGGACGTGCTGGTGGAATACGGCGAAAAGGTCGGCGTGGCCTTCCAACTGGCCGACGACGTCATCGACGTGACCGGCGTCAAGGTCAAGTCCGGCAAGTCCCCGGGTACGGACCTCCGCGAAGGCGTTCCCACGCTTCCCGTCCTCCTGCTCCGGAAGGCCGCCGACAACGGTGACCAATCCGCCGTCGAACTCTTGAAGCTGGTTGACGGCGACCTGTCCTCCGATGAGGCGCTGGCCCTGGCCGTTGCCGGACTGCGCGAGCATCCTGTCACCGCCGAATCCTGGGTGATTGCGCGCCAGTGGTCCGCCGAGGCCATCGAGGCTTTGAAGCCGTTGCCCGAAGGCGTGGTCAAGGAGTCGCTCACGAACTTCGCCCACGCCGTGGTGGAGCGCGCCAGCTAGTTTCTTCGCCCGGACCCAACTGACTCGCAGTTGTTGTCGTTTTGACCCGTCATAACGACAACAACTGCGAGTCAGTTGGGTCCGGGCGAAGAACTGG
>NZ_MTPV01000064.1:0-102167 GCF_002009585.1 Arthrobacter sp. SRS-W-1-2016
CAGGACTCCGAGCTGACGTGGATCAACTGGGACAGCGTGGACCAGCCGCTGGTGGAGTTCACGGCCGCGGTCAGCGCCTTGCGGGCCAAGCATCCGACCTTCCGGCGCAGCCGCTTCTTCGACGGACGCCCGGTACTGAGAGGTGAGGGCGAGAGGCTTCCGGACATCGTATGGCTCGACGTCGACGGAACCACCATGACGCCGTCGGACTGGGACAGTGGCTTCGGACGCTCGGTAGGGGTGTTCCTCAACGGTGACGGGATCCGCGGCCGGGACAACCAAGGCCGGCGCATCACGGACGTCAACTTCCTGCTCTACTTCAACGCCCACGACGACGAAGTCGGCTTCAAGCTGCCCTCGGATGAATATGCTCCCGCGTGGGACATCATCATCGACACGGCCGGCGGCGGAGCGGACACCGAACCCGTGAACGCGGAAGCAGTCCTGGGCGTCGGAGCCAAATCACTCGTGGTGTTGAGGGCACACAGTGTCCCGGACACGGACCCCGACCATTCCGTAGCCGCGTCCCTTGCCGCGTTGTCGCAGACAGCCACCACCGAAACGGCTTCCTTGACTGCGCCGGCCACACCGGCACCGTCCACCAATCCGCTCCAGGCCGTACCGGAAGAGGCACCCGAACCGAAAAAGCACCATGCATCCGAGCCAAAGGCTGACCCCGAAACCAAGCCTGCCGCTGCGCCGAAAAAGCCCAGAAAGCCACGCGCCCACAAGAACGGGGGATCATGAGGACACCCGTCTCGACGTACAGGCTCCAGATCAGGTCCTCGTTCACGCTCCAGGACGCGGCGGCCCTCACCGGATATCTGCGCGAGCTGGGGGTGGATTGGGTATACCTGTCGCCTATCCTGACGGCCGAGGAAGGCTCGGACCACGGTTACGACGTCACGGATCCCTCCACGATTGATGCTTCGCGCGGCGGTGCCGAAGGGCTCGCGGCGCTCTCCAAAGCGGCACGGGAAGCCGGCCTCGGAGTCCTCGTCGATATCGTTCCGAATCACATGGGAGTTGCCTCGCCCCCACAAAATGCCTGGTGGTGGTCCCTCCTCAAGGAGGGCAAGGCCTCCCGCTACGCGGAAGCGTTCGACGTCGACTGGGACTTCGGTGGTGGGAAGCTCCGGCTGCCGGTCCTTGGCAGCGATGACGACCTCGACAAGCTGGAAGTGGTGGACGGCGAATTGCGTTACTTCGACCACCGCTTCCCGTTGGCCGAAGGCAGCTACGCCGCGGGTGATGACGCCAAGGACGTCCATGCGCGGCAGCACTACGAGCTGGTCGGCTGGCGCCGGGCCGACGACGAACTGAATTACCGCCGGTTCTTCGCGGTCAACACGCTGGCCGGGATACGGGTCGAAATCCCCTGGGTCTTCGAGGAAGCCCACGCGGAGATCGCCCGATGGTTCCGTGACGGGCTTGTGGACGGGCTGAGGATCGACCACCCGGACGGGCTCGCGGACCCCGCCGGGTACCTGGAGCGCCTGAAGGAAACCACGGCTGGCTCCTATCTGCTCGTCGAGAAGATCCTGGAGCCCGGGGAAAGCCTTCCGGAGAACTTCGACTGCGAGGGGACCACAGGTTACGACGCCCTCGCCGACGTCGATCGCCTTTTCGTGGACCCCGACGCCGAAGTGCAGCTTGACGCCTTGGACGGCAGGCTCCGGGGCACCGGTTCGCCCGCCGATTACGACGCCATGATCCACGGCACCAAGCGCCGTATCACGGATGGCATCCTGCATTCGGAAATCCTGCGGCTCGCGAGGCTCGTCCCGGAATCGCCGGAGCTGCCCCGCCTGGAGGTGGCTGACGCCCTGGCCGAGATCATCGCCTCGTTCCACGTCTACCGGAGCTACCTTCCCTACGGCAAAGACACCCTGGTGGAGGCCGTTGAGCGCGCTGCACGGACCAGGCCTGAGCTGGACCAGATCCTCAAAGCGTTGCTCCCGCTGCTGCTCGACGCCGGCCGTGAACTGGGCCGGCGGTTCCAGCAGACGTCCGGGATGGTTATGGCCAAGGGCGTGGAAGACACTGCGTTCTTCCGTTACACGCGCCTTGGAACGCTGACAGAAGTGGGAGCGGATCCCACGGAGTTCGCGTTGTCCACGGCTGGATTCCACGAACGCATGGCCCGCCGCCAGGCGCTGCTCCCGCTGTCCATGACCACCCTGACCACGCATGACACCAAGCGCAGTGAAGACACCCGTGCCAGGATCTCCGCCATCTCCGAGGCAGTCCCGGACTGGGAAGCCTTCGTGGACCGCATGCAGGAACTGGCGCCGATCCCCGACGGGCCACTTGCGGCGCTCGTATGGCAAGCCGTCGCGGGTGCGTGGCCGGCCAGCCGGGAACGCCTCCAGGGTTACGTCGCCAAAGCAGCACGCGAAGCCGGCAACTCCACCAACTGGACGGAGCCGGACGAAGGCTTCGAAGCGAAGCTGGCCTCCGCCGTCGACGCCGTTTTCGACGTGCCGGAGGTGACGGCCGCCCTCGAAGCGTTCGTTGCACTTCTGGACCCGTATGGAACGTCCAACTCACTGTCGGCGAAGATTGTCCAGCTGACCATGCCGGGCGTACCCGATGTCTACCAAGGCACTGAGTTTTGGGATCGTTCACTCACCGACCCCGACAACCGGCGCGCGGTCGACTTCGAACGGCGGAGGGCAGCACTCGCAGCCCTCGACGCCGGTGTCCAGACTGAAGCGCGGGACGAATTTGCCAAGCTTCTGCTGACGTCCCGGGCCTTGCGCCTGCGACGCGACCGGCCGGAGCTTTTCGGTGGTTACAGTCCTGTCATGGCCGAGGGTCCCGCCGCCGAACACCTGATCGCCTTCGACCGCGGAACCGCTGCCGACGGTGGCGGCGCTATCACTTTGGGCACGAGGCTGCCGCGGAAACTTGAGCGAAACGGCGGGTGGGAGGAAACTTTCATTCGCCTCGGAACCGCGGTCCAGGATGAGCTCACAGGCAACAGTTACGCCCCGGGCGAGGTGCCCGTCGCAAGGCTGCTGCAGAGATACCCGGTGGCTTTGCTTGTACCCATTGGCTAGCCAGAGCACCGACAACGACGGGCCCATGAAGCCCGGACGAGACGATTGAGGGGGAGCGATGGCCGAGAAGACCAACGTGGGAAAACGGTTCGATGTATGGGCCCCGTCAGCAGA
This sequence comes from Arthrobacter sp. SRS-W-1-2016, assembly GCF_002009585.1. Classification (NCBI taxonomy): domain Bacteria; kingdom Bacillati; phylum Actinomycetota; class Actinomycetes; order Micrococcales; family Micrococcaceae; genus Arthrobacter; species Arthrobacter sp. SRS-W-1-2016. Next base: position 3,177 of record NZ_MTPV01000064.1, read on the forward strand.
GTCCGTGACTCTGCTGGCGGACGGTCAGCACCACGAAATGCGATCACACGACGACGGCGGCGGCGCGGGCTGGTGGGCGGCGGACGTACCCCGGTTGGCCGGGACTGATTACGGCTATCTGGTGAACGGGGAGGGACCTTTTCCCGATCCTAGGTCGCAGCGCCAGCCGGACGGAGTCCATGCTCTTTCCCGCACCTTCGACTCCTCGTCTTATGCCTGGAATGATTCGGATTGGGCAGGACGCGGGCTTGGCGGCGCGGTCATCTATGAGCTCCACCTCGGGACCTTCACTCCGGAAGGCACCCTCGACTCAGCCGCGGAAAAGCTGGACTACCTCGTTGAACTGGGAATCGACTTCGTGGAGCTCCTGCCGGTCAATGCCTTCAACGGTCCCCACAACTGGGGGTACGACGGCGTGCTGTGGTTTGCCGTCCACGAGGGCTACGGGGGGCCGGAGGCCTATCAGCGATTTGTGGATGCGGCGCATGCTGCCGGACTCGGCGTGATCCAGGATGTGGTCTACAACCATCTGGGCCCCAGCGGGAACTACTTGCCGAAATTCGGCCCCTACCTGAAGTCCGGCGAAGGCAACACGTGGGGCGACTCAGTGAACCTGGACGGCTTCGGCTCCGACGAAGTCCGGCAATACATCCTGGACAACGCCGCCATGTGGTTGGATGACTTCCACGTTGACGGGCTGCGCCTCGACGCCGTCCATGCCCTCCGCGATGAGCGTGCCGTCCATATCCTGGAAGACCTCGCCAGCCTCGCGGATGGCATCGAAGCCGAAACCGGCGTCCCCAAGACCCTGATCGCGGAATCGGACCTGAACAATCCGCGCCTCATCTACCGCCGGGATACCAACGGCTACGGACTGGAAGGACAGTGGAGCGACGATTTCCACCACGCCGTGCACGTGAACCTTACGGGTGAGACGGCCGGCTATTACGCGGATTTCGATTCCTTGGGCGCACTGGCGAAGGTGCTTGAACACGGCTTCTTCCACGACGGGAGCTACTCTAGCTTTCGCGGCAGGCATCATGGCCGGCCCATCCGGCCGGGACTGGTCCATCCCGCGGCTTTGGTGGTCTGCAACCAAAACCACGATCAAATCGGAAACCGCGCCGCCGGTGACCGCCTGAGTTCGAGCCTGTCCTACGGCAGGCTGGCGCTCGCCGCCGTGCTGACCATGACGTCGCCGTTCACCCCGATGCTCTTCATGGGCGAAGAATTCGGCGCGTCCACGCCGTGGCAGTTTTTCACCTCGCATCCCGAGGAATGGCTGGCGGAGGCCACAGCGACGGGCCGGCTCAAGGAATTCGAACGGATGGGCTGGGACCCTGCGTTGGTGCCCAACCCCCAGGATCCGGAGACGTTTGAACGCTCCAAGCTCAAGTGGGAGGAAGCCCACGACGGCGATCACGCCCGATTGCTGGATCTTTACCGGGCGTTGGCGAAGCTCAGACGCTCGACGCCGGAGCTCGCCGGGGGCGGGTTCGCCGACACCCACGTCGACTTCAGCGAAGAGGACAAATGGCTGGTTCTTAGCCGGGGCGCCGTGCGGGTAGCCTACAACTTCGGGGACCAGACCCTGACGAAGGCTATGGACGGCGAAGTCTTGCTTGCCACGGAGTCTTCGGCCGCCGTCGGGAACGGAAAGCTGACGCTCCCGGGGGAGAGCGCCGCCGTCGTGCGCCTTAGCTGACAGCGAGCCGGAAGGTGACCGCGCCCACATGGCGGACCTTGCGCTTCGAGCCTCGAATGCGGTGGCAGGATGGTACGTATGACTTATTCGGCTGCGGAAAACCGCTATGAAACCATGCCCTACCGCCGCGTCGGACGCAGCGGCCTCAAACTTCCCGCGATCTCGCTGGGACTATGGCATAACTTCGGCGACGACAAGCGTTTCGAAGAGCAGCGCGCCATCCTCCGCCGGGCCTTCGACCTGGGGATCAACCACTTCGACCTCGCCAACAACTACGGTCCGCCGGACGGTTCGGCTGAAACGAACTTCGGCCGCCACCTGAAGGACGACTTCAAGCCGTACCGCGACGAACTCGTCATTTCCACCAAGGCCGGCTACTACATGTGGCCGGGCCCCTACGGAGAATGGGGCTCCCGCAAGTACCTTCTCTCCAGCCTGGACCAGTCGCTCCAGCGCATGGGACTGGACTACGTGGACATCTTCTACAGCCACCGTCCCGATCCCGAGACCCCGCTGGAAGAAACCATGGGCGCCCTGGACCACGCAGTCCGTTCCGGCAAAGCGCTCTATGCGGGGATCTCTTCGTACACCCCGGAGCAGACCCTCGAGGCGGCCCGGATCCTCAAGGAGATGGGCACGCCGTTGCTCATCCACCAGCCCAGCTATTCCATGCTCAACCGCTGGACCGAGAACGGTACGCCCAACCTCTACGAAACGCTCGACCAGGTTGGCGCGGGATCCATCGCCTTCTCCCCGCTGGCTCAGGGAATGCTCACCAACCGCTACCTGAACGGCATCCCGGCGGACTCGCGTGCCGCCAAGGAACGGTTCTTGTCCGAATCAGCGCTGACCGAGGAAAAGCTGAGCCGGGTGCGTGGCTTGAACGCCATCGCCGAAGGGCGCGGCCAGACCCTCGCCCAGATGGCTATCGCCTGGATCCTGCGCGAGCAGCCCAAGGGTTCGCCTGTGACATCGGCATTGGTGGGCGCGTCAAGCGTCGCCCAGCTGGAGGACACTGTGTCCGCGACCAACAACCTCGGCTTCACGTCGGAGGAACTGACAGCAATTGACGAGTTCGCCGTCGAATCCGACATCAATCTGTGGGCGCAGAAGTAGATTCGCACACTTAATTCACGAGCGGGGCCGGCTGGGAACAAAGCCGGCCCCGTTCGGGTTGGTTACAATGCAAAGAGCGCCGAATGGCGCTGTGCCTTTAAGACGCCGTCCTACACTCAGGTACGGACGCGCTAGGCACCTGAGGTTAGTTCTCAAAGGAGTTCCGTGTCTTCACATCCGATTCGTGTCGCCATTGTCGGCGTAGGTAACTGCGCCGCTTCGCTGGTCCAAGGTGTCCACTACTATCGCGATGCCGACCCCCAGGCCACGATTCCGGGTCTGATGCATGTCGAGTTCGGCAAGTACCACGTCAACGACGTCCAGTTCGTCGCTGCCTTCGACGTCGACAGCAAGAAGGTCGGCCTCGACCTCGCTGACGCCATCGGCGCCAGCGAAAACAACACCATCAAGATTGCCGACGTCCCCTCGACGGGCGTGACCGTGCAGCGCGGCCACACCCTGGACGGCTTGGGCAAGTACTACCGCGAGACCATCGTCGAGGCTCCGGAAGAAGCAGTGGACATCGTCGCCGCACTGCGCGAAGCCAAGGCCGACGTCATGGTCTGCTACCTGCCCGTCGGTTCCGAGGATGCTGCACACTTCTACGCGCAGTGCGCCATCGACGCCGGTGTTGCCTTCGTCAACGCCCTGCCGGTCTTCATCGCGGGCACCAAGGAATGGGCCGACAAGTTCACCGCCGCCGGTGTGCCGATCGTCGGCGATGACATCAAGAGCCAGATCGGCGCCACCATCACGCACCGCGTCATGGCCAAGCTCTTCGAAGACCGCGGCGTCACGCTGGACCGCACGTACCAGCTGAACGTCGGCGGCAACATGGACTTCAAGAACATGCTGGAGCGCGACCGCCTGGAATCCAAGAAGATCTCCAAGACCCAGGCTGTGACCTCCAACGTCGAGGCCGTCCTGCACGCCGACGACGTCCACATCGGCCCGTCCGACTACGTCGCCTGGCTCGATGACCGCAAATGGGCGTTCGTCCGCCTCGAAGGCCGCAACTTCGGCGATGCCCCGGTGTCCCTGGAATACAAGCTCGAAGTCTGGGACTCCCCGAACTCTGCCGGCGTGATCATCGACGCCATCCGCGCCGCCAAGATCGGCCTGGACCGCGGTATCGGCGGCCCGCTGCTCTCGGCTTCGAGCTACTTCATGAAGTCCCCGCCGGAGCAGTTCAACGACGACCTCGCCCGCGAAAAGGTCGAGGCTTTCATCCGCGGCGACGTCGAGCGCTAAACGCCCGCTCACTTATATCGGGTTTTGGCCGGACGCCCGCTCACTAATGTGGGGTTTTGGCCGGACGCCCGCTCACCTATGGGGGTTTTGGCCGGACGCCCGCTCACCTTCAGGTGAGCGGGCGTCCGACGTTTAAGCTCACGACACGGCACTTGCGAACCCGGATGCGACGGCAGGATCGACCCACGCTGACCGCAGCGCCTTCTTGATCTTCTTGGTGGCCAGCTCGAATCCGTCTGCCAGATCGTCCTTGCGGAACACGAGGACGGTCCACCCGGCAGCTTCGAAGGCTTTGTTCCGGCGTCGATCACTAAGTGTCTGGGCCTCCGCGAGGTGATGGCCGCCGTCGTACTGAATGGCGACCCGCCTGTGGCGGAACCCCAAATCCGCCGACGGCGAGAACGGATCGTCACTTCGCAAGCTGAGCTGGAGTTCGGGTTCGGGGATTCCCGCGTCCAGCATGGCCAAGCGAAGCATGGACTCCGGGGGAGAGTCTGCGCCCACGCGCATCAGTTCGAGCGCCTGCCGGGCACGCACGACGCCCTGCAAATTTGGATGCCGCTCCACCAAGGCGCGCAGTTCTTCAAGGGTAGCGAAGGGTGTGTCCCGCCCTTCCAGCGCCTGTCGGGGTACGCGAATCAGTTCGTCGCCCATACAGACGAGGTAGTCCAAAGGCAGCAGCCGGGCCATGTCCAGCCAAGTGCGGGGCCGGGTGCTGATCCGTATTCCATCAACGGATTCGACCTCGTCCTCGGCCGCGATCACCCTGTGCCCGATCACGCCCATGCGGCGGGCTCCAGGCAACGATCGCGGTTTGCTGAGGTGCAGCTCCGTCGAATCGGCAAGCCAGGGCGGAAGGCTGGAGCAGCGAAGGCGCGCCGCCGTCACGTGCGAGATCCAGGCACCGGGGGTGGCGGCCGACAGCGCACGGGCGGCCGCCTCCAGATCGAAGTCCCAGCCGCTCGGACGGTAGAGGTTACGGCTGACGCGCTCGACGTCGGCGCGAAGCAGGCGGCCGCGCGGGACGCCCCGGGCTTGGGCCTCGGCGAGCGTGAACGGACCTGAAAGCAGTTCAGTGGGAAGGGCAAACTCGTTTCGCATACCCGCATTGTTGCGCAAAGGGGCGGGTGCTCGCAGAAGTTATCCACAGGCCCGGGATTAGGCCGTAGATCTTGTCATCCTCCGGAGCTGTAGATGAGCGCGCGTTTCCCGAAAGTGCCATATAGGTGAGCGAGCGTCGCGTGAAAGGGCCATATAGGTGAGCGAGGGTCAGAAGAGGCCCACCGGGTTGCCGTGCTCATCGACGTCCATTCGCATGGCGGCGGGCTCCTTGGGCAAGCCGGGCATCGTCATGACTGCACCGGTCAGTGCGACGATGAAGCCCGCCCCTGTCTTGGGAATCAGTTCGCGGACATGCACCGTAAATCCCTTGGGGGCACCCAACTGGGAGGCGTCGTCGGTGAATGAATATTGGGTCTTCGCCATGCAAACGGGCATCCCGCTCCAGCCATTTTTCCGGATGTCCGCGAGGCGCCTGAGCGCGGGGACGGAGAACTCCACACCGTCGGCGCCGTAGATTTCCTGGACTATCGTGCGGATCTTGTCCTCCACTGACAGGCTCAGGGGATACAAATGACGGAAGTCCGACGGCGTTGCTGCCGCCACCACTCCGGCGACCTTCGCCGCAAGCTCGTCGCCGCCGTCGCCCCCTCCTCCTCTGCCCCAGACATCCGCGACCGCTGCCTGCACTCCCTCCCGGGCGCACCAGGCCAGCAGCCAGTCGAGCTCTTCTGTTGTGTCCGTCGCGAACTTGTTGATGGCAACGACCGGGGTGACGCCAAACTTCTCGACATTGTGCACATGCCGTTTCAAGTTCTCGACGCCGGCAGCGAGCGCCTCGACGTTCGGCTCCTTGAGAAGCTCCTTCGGGATGCCCCCCTGCATCTTCAACGCCCGGATAGTTGCGACCACGACGACGGCGGACGGCGCCACGTCCGCGATGCGCGACTTGATGTCCATGTACTTTTCGGCCCCAAGGTCGGCGCCGAATCCCGCTTCCGTGACCACGATGTCGGCGAGCTCCTGGGCCGTTTGTGTGGCGATGAGAGAGTTGCAGCCATGTGCGATGTTGGCGAACGGCCCGCCATGCACCAGGGCCGGCGTCCCTGCGATGGTTTGAACGAGGTTCGGTTTGATAGCGTCCTTCAGCAGCATGGTCAGTGCGCCCTGGACACCGAGATCAGCCACGGTGACCGGCCGCCGGTCATAGCTGTATCCGAAAGTGATGCGGCCGAGGCGCTCGCGGAGATCATCCAAGTCCGTCGCGAGGCAGAAGACGGCCATGATTTCGGACGCAACGGTGATGTCGAAGCCGTCCTGCCGCGGGACTCCTTGAGCGGGCCCGCCCAGGCCGATGATGACTTCGCGCAGCGAGCGGTCGTTCATATCGAGGACCCGTTTGAACGTCATGCGGCGGGGGTCGATGTTGAGCTCGTTGCCTTGGAAGATGTGGTTGTCCACGAGGGCCATGAGGGCATTATTGGCGGACGTGATTGCGTGGAAGTCGCCGGTGAAATGCAGGTTGATCTCGTCCATGGGAAGAACCTGGGAGTAGCCGCCACCGGTCGCTCCTCCCTTCATGCCCAGGATCGGTCCAAGGGAGGGTTCGCGCAGCGCGATCATCACGCGGTGGCCAGCCCGTGTCAAGGAATCGGCAAGGCCCACCGTGGTTGTGGACTTTCCCTCGCCCGCCGGCGTCGGGGACATGGCCGAGACGAGGACGATCTTGCCGGCGCGTTTGGCCGCCGGGAGACGCAGTTTGGCAGGATCGATCTTCGCCTTGAACCGGCCGTACAGTTCCAGGGCATCGACGTTGATCCCGGCACGCTCTGCGATTTCCACGATGGGACGTATCGCCGCACTCCGGGCAATGTCGAGGTCGCTCAAGATCTTGTTTTCAGACATCCTTGTCCTCAACTCCTCGGGAACACTGTCCGCGACAATCTATCAGTCGTGCCCTCATAGGTGAGCGAGGGTTTGGGGGATTGCGGCGATAGGTGAGCGAGGGTTTGGGGGATTGCGGCGATAGGTGAGCGAGGGTTTGGGGAATTGCCGCGATAGGTGAGCGGGCGTTTAGCTTGGGCGGACAAGGACGGCGCCGATGGCGGAGTGGTAGCTCTCGAGCGCGATGGCGGCCGTCCTGTGCCAGCCGAATGCCTCCGCATGGACGGCAGCAGCGCGGCCCATGTCTTCGCGGGTCCGGGGATCGTCGTACAGGGCTTCGATGACGTCGGCCCAGCGCGAGGGATCGTGGCCGTCAACCAAAATGCCCGTGCGACCGTCGGCAACGGCGCGGGACAGGCCGCCCACGTTGGTGGCCACCACCGGGGTGCCGCAGGCCTGCGCCTCGAGGGCAACAAGCCCGAACGATTCGCTGAAGGATGGCATCACCACGACGTCGGCTGAACGGAACCAGCCCGCCAGCTTGGGCGCCTTGACCGGTGCGCGGTGGGTGACGACGTCGTCGAGCCCAGCGGCAGTGATGAAGGACTGCAGATTGAAGTCCTTGGCGCCGCTCAAGGCGCCCAGGATGGTCAGTTCGAGGTCGATGTCGGGCCGCCTCTTGCGGAGGATTCCCGCAGCCTCGACGAAGATCTGCGGTCCCTTGAGCCGCTGGATGCGTCCAGCGAAGAGCAAGTGGAAACTGCCGGGCCGCACTCCAAGCTCGGCGCGGGACCGGGCCCGGAAGGCGGGAGTGAACACGGTGAGGTCAACGCCGGGGGGAGCGATGTCGATGTGGTCGAAATCGGCGTCGTAGTGCGACACGAGCTCCTGGGCTTCGGCAGGAGTGTTGGCCACGAGGCGGGTGGCTCCATCCACGATCCTCTGTTCGCCGTCTTCACGCAGGCGCGGCTCCGGGCGCTCGCCGGATTCGAGCACCAGGTTCTTGACCTTCGCCATCGTGTGCATCGTGTGGATCAGCGGCACGTTCCACAATGCGGAGAGTTCGAGGCCGGCCACACCGGACACCCAGTAGTGCGAATGGATGGCGTCGTAACGGCCGTGCGGTTGCCGCTGCCGGATCCTCTCGACTTCGGCAACCATGGCGTGGAGAAGATCGGGCAGTTCCTCCTTGGGCAGTTTCCGGGGCGGGCCTGCCAGGACGTTGTGGACGCAGACGCCGGGACCTGGATGTTCGACGGCGGGCTGCCCGGCGGACGTCGAACGCGTGAAGATCTCTACCTCCACGCCAAGATCAGCCAACGCCATGGCCAGCGCCCGGACGTAGACATTCATGCCGCCCGCATCGCCCGAACCCGGCTGCTCCATAGGCGAAGTATGGAGTGACAGGAAGGCCACGCGACGGATCAACGACACCGCTACCTCCTGTATCCAACGCAATTCAACAAGTTCCGCAAAGCGATAAATCCTCTGCGTCCCAGCGAAAACACTACTCCTGAGCTCCCCGGCATTGCAGCCAGCCTGCAGGGCCGGCCGTGCATGGCGGGCTGATACCGTAACGGACGTGAGCCACTCAAACAGCGAAACAGCAACGGCGGCGGCCGTTAAATACGAGATCCGGCCCGCCCGGTCAAGCGACTGGCCCGGGATCTGGGCCGTCCTGGAACCCGTGATCCGGGCAGGGGAGACCTTCACCTGGGACCGCGACACTACCGAAGAAGCCGCCCGAAGCAAATGGATCAAGGAAGCGCCCGGCCTGACCTTTGTGGCAGTGCGCGACGGCGACGTGCTGGGTACCGGTGAACTGCACGCCAACCAGGGCGGAGGCGGAAGCCACGTGGCCAACGCCGGCTACATGGTCCGTGCCGACCAAGGCGGGCAGGGAATCGCCCGGGCACTGTGTGCCTATTCCTTGGTTGCCGCCCGGGATGCCGGGTTCAAGGCGATGCAGTTCAACGCCGTCGTCGAAAGCAACGTTCGCGCAGTGGGACTGTGGCAGTCCATGGGCTTCCGTATCCTGGCGACCATCCCCGAGGCCTTCCAGCATCCAACCCTTGGCTACGTCGGGCTGCACGTCATGTACCAGGAACTTTAGCCCGGTCCGCGATTCGTCCGGTCCGCGCCGGGCTAAAGCTATGCACAATCGTGGCCGCGGCGTAGTCTGCCGTGCATGGACGCAACGCCCAGGGCCCGATTCGATCCCCTCGCCGCGATCCGTGACGATGCGCCGGGGGAAGGGGCCAACCCAGGTTGCGACCTCCTGCTGACTGGCACCGTGTTCCAGGACATTATCTTTACCGGACTGGACCGCAGCCCTGAACCGGGGACCGAAGTGTGGAGCCAAGGCATGGGGACCTGCCCTGGCGGCGTGGCCAACCAAGCGATCGCTGCTGCGCGGCTTGGACTGCGGACCAGCCTCGCTGCGGCCTTCGGGGATGACGGATACGGGGACTTCAACTGGCGGATCCTGGAAAGCCAGGAGCACGTGGACCTCTCCCTGTCCAGGCGGTTCGAAGGCTGGCATTCCCCGGTCACTGTCTCGTTGTGCGTCGATCAGGATCGTTCCATGGTCACCCACGGACATCCCTCGCCCATGAGCGCTTCGGAACTGATTGGCGAGCCGCCCAAGGCGCTTGCCGCCGTCGCGGACCTCGGCGAGGAGCCAGAGCCCTGGATGCTGGCGGCAAGGAGAGCTGGCGTCAAACTCTTCGGCGACGCCGGATGGGATCCGACGGGAGAATGGTCTTCGAGGCGGCTCGACCAGCTCGGCAATTTCCACGCCTTCATGCCGAACCAACGGGAAGCGATGGCCTTCACCGGCAAGGACAACCCCTGGTCTGCCCTCTACACCCTCGCCGACCGGGTTCCGGTGGCTGTAGTGACGCTGGGAGCGCAGGGAGCCATGGCCGTGGATTCCGAAACCGGTGAGGAGGAGTGGGTGCCGTCCCTTCCTGTGACGGCGTACGACCCCACCGGTGCGGGCGACTGCTTCGGTGCGGCGTTTGTTGTGGGCTGCCTCGCCGGATGGCCGTTGGGGGACCGGCTCCGTTTTGCCAATCTTTGCGCCTCGCTGGCGGTACAGGAAGTGGGCGGCTCGCTGGCTGCACCTGGTTGGGGAGACATCGCCGATTGGTGGCAGCGCGCCAACGCCCGGCGGGAGCGGCAGTCCAGCCAGTGGCTCAAACGGTTCGCCTTCCTCGAGGACATTGTGGGGGATGTCCCGCCCGGGGCCCAACGTCGTGCGACGGCCACGATCGCCCACAACTCGGATGCTTGAGCGGCGCCCACGCCAGTCAACCCGCCCGCTCCAGTCAACCCGCATGTCGTTGCGGCACTAGAATCGTGAGGGTGACTTACGAAGCAGCTGCCAGTTTCGAGCCCTTGAAGAGATCGGGTTCGGCAACGGTCCTCGAACGATCAGCCGTCATTGACCTGGACGCCATCCGGCACAACGTACGCCAGTTCGTGGCCATTGCCTCGCCCGCAAGCGTCATGGCCGTGGTCAAGGCCGACGCTTACGGCCACGGCGCGGTGCAGGTGGCGCGGGCAGCCCTCGAAGCCGGTGCCCGCTGGCTCGGTGTTGCCCACATTTCGGAGGCTTTGGCGCTGCGCGCTGCTGGAATAGACGCCCCCATGCTGGCCTGGCTGCACACCAGCCAAAGCAACTTCCAAGCGGCGGTTGCCGCCGGCGTCGACGTCGGGATTTCCGGCTGGGAGCTGGACGCGGTGGTCGCCGCGGCACGCGAGCAGGAACGCCCGGCCCGCATCCACCTCAAGGTTGACACTGGCCTGGGCCGCAACGGCTCCACGATCGCCCAGTGGGACCGGGTGGTGGGCCAGGCCATGGAGTACCAGGACGAGGGCCTCCTGCGCGTGGTGGGCATCTTCTCGCACTTGGCTGTGGCCGATGAGCCCCACCGTCCCGAGACCGATGAACAGTTGGCAGCCTTCCGGGAAGCGATTGCGGTGGCGGAGGACGCCGGAGTGGACACCGAAGTCCGGCACCTGGCCAACACGCCCGGTACGCTGTCGCGCCCGGATGCCCACTTCGACCTCGTCCGCGTAGGGCTCGGGCTCTACGGGCTGTCACCTTTCGAAGGACAAAGCTCGGCGGAACTCGGCCTGCGCCCCGCCATGACGGTGCGCACCCTCGTTTCCAACTGCAAGCGGGTGCCCGAAGGCCAGGGGGTGTCCTATGGCCTCGACTACCGGACGTCCAGCGAGAGTTCCTTGGGCCTGATCCCCCTCGGCTACGCCGACGGCGTGCCGCGCGTCGCCACCGGCGGACCGGTGCGGGTCAATGGAGTCAACTACCCCGTGGTCGGCCGCATCGCGATGGACCAGATGGTCATCGACCTGGGGAAGCCGGTAACAGACGAAGCCGGCTGGCTGGGTGCCGAAGCCGTCATGTTCGGTGCCGGCGCCGGCGACGGCCCGACGGCGGACGACTGGGCCGCCGCGGCGGGAACCAATAACTATGAGATTGTCACGCGCATCAGCCCGCGCGTGCCCCGCATCTACATCAATGAGATCCCGGGGACGGATGCCCGGTGAGCGGGCCGTCGATTAGCAAGGCCCCGTTGACTGAGGCCTTGTGGGAACGGACGGTCAAGGTCGCGACGGCGGAGCAGACGCACGCTTTGGGTTCGGCGCTCGCCGGGGTCCTTGAGCCCGGTGACCTGCTCGTCCTGACAGGCGAACTCGGTGCCGGCAAGACCACTTTCACGCAGGGACTCGGCGAAGGACTGGGTGTCCGGGCCGGCGTCATTTCACCTACGTTCGTCCTGGTGCGCATCCACCCGAACCTGCCGGACGGGCCGCGCCCCGGCGGTCCCGACCTGGTCCACGTCGATGCCTACCGGCTGGGGTCCGCCGCGGAAATCGACGACATCGACCTCGAAAACACCATGGACAACTCCGTGACGGTTGTCGAATGGGGGCGGGAGCGCGTGGAACACCTTTCGGATAGCCGCCTGGACATCGAGATGCACCGGACCGTGGGCGGCGCGGATACGGCGGTAACCCGCCCGGAGGCGGGGCAGGACGCCGTACTGGACTTCGACCCGGAGGACGACGACGAACCCCGCACCATCGTTTTCCGCGGCTTTGGCCCTCGTTGGAGCGCCGTGCCCGGAATATTGGAGGAGAACGCCTGATGCTGATCTTGGCCATTGATACTTCGGCCGTGGCGAGTGCGGCACTCATCTCGGACGATGCCATGGAGGGCGTGGTGGAATCCTTCGCCACGGAGGACACCCGCAGCCACGCTGAGGTCCTGGCGCCAGGCATCGAGAAACTCCTGGGCGACGCGGGCGTAAGCGGTGCAGACCTCGACCTCATCGTCACCGGCGTCGGCCCCGGGCCGTTCACCGGGCTTCGCTCGGGGATTGCGACCGCCCGCACTTTGGCGTTTGCGTGGAACAAGCCTCTTTTCGGGCTCATGAGCCTGGATGCGATCGCTTTGGAAGTGGCAGAGTCAACAGAGGCGCAGGCAGAGTTCCTGGTGGCCACGGACGCCCGTCGCAAGGAGGTCTACTGGGCGCGCTACACGCTCACGGAAGGCCAACTTCCGCAACTCGTGGACGGTCCGCACGTCGGGTTCGCCTCGGAGTTGCCCGATCTACCGGTCTTCGGCGCCGGCGGCGGCATCTACGCGGATGTCGTCAACGCGAACGAGGAATTCAGCACCACCCAGCCCGACGCAGCCTCGTTGGGCCAGTTCGCCATGGCCTTGCTCACTGCGGGCGAAAAGCTGCCGGACTCCACACCCTTGTATTTGCGGGAATCCGACGCGCAAGTGCCCGGCCCCAGGAAGCGTGCCTTGTGAACCCCTCGTACCAATTCAAGCTCGACGGCGTGACCTTGCGTAACATGACCCCTGACGACGTCACCGCGGTCGAGGTCCTCGAGCGCCGGCTCTTCCCGGTGGACGCGTGGCCGATGCAGATGTTCTTCGACGAACTTGCCCAGATAGATACCCGCCGTTACGTCGTGGCCGAAGCCGACGGAAAGATCGTGGCCTACGCCGGGCTCATGTGCATCGAGCCGATCGCGGACGTCCAGACAATCGCCGTCGTGCCCGAATTCGAAGGCAGGGGAATTGGCTCCGCCATCCTCACGGAACTGATCGAAGAGGCCCGACGGCGGGGCGCGGTGGAAGTGCTCCTGGAGGTCCGCGCGGACAATCCACGAGCGCAGGCACTGTACGTGCGGTTCGGCTTCGAGCAGATCCACGTGCGCAGGCGGTACTACCGCGACGGCACGGACGCCCTCATCATGAGGTTGACATTGACTGAAGGAATACCGGCATGAACCACCCCGGCCACGTGAATCAGCCCGGCACCGTCCAGCCGCTCGTGCTGGGGATCGAATCCTCCTGCGACGAAACCGGCGTCGGGATCGTCCGCGGAACCACGCTACTGACCAACACGGTGTCTTCCTCGATGGATGAGCACGTCCGTTTCGGCGGCGTCATTCCGGAGATCGCTTCGCGCGCGCACCTGGACGCTTTTGTTCCCACGCTGCAGGAGGCCTTGCACGAAGCAAGGGTGGCGCTGGACGATATCGACGCCATCGCCGTGACCTCCGGACCCGGCTTGGCGGGCGCGCTCATGGTGGGCGTCTGCGCGGCCAAGGCGCTCTCTGTTGCCACGGGCAAGCCGCTCTACGCGATCAACCACTTGGTGGCGCACGTCGGCGTCGGGCTCCTTGACGGCGCCGGTGGCGGCACGGGGGGACTCGGTTCAGGCGCTCGGCTGCCGGAAAATCTCGGAGCGCTGCTCGTTTCGGGCGGACACACGGAAATCCTGCGCATCCGCAGCATCACCGACGACGTCGAGATGCTTGGTTCCACCATCGACGACGCCGCAGGCGAGGCCTACGACAAGGTCGCCAGGCTCCTGGGCCTTGGCTACCCGGGCGGACCGGCCATCGACAAACTCGCCAAGCACGGCAACGCCAAGGCCATCCGTTTCCCGCGCGGCCTGACGCAACCGAAGTACATGGGGACCGCGGAGGAACCGGGACCCCACCGCTACGATTGGTCCTTCAGCGGGCTCAAGACCGCCGTCGCGCGCTGTGTTGAACAATTCGAAGCCCGGGGCGAGGACGTTCCCGTCGCCGATATCGCCGCCGCGTTCCAGGAGGCGGTGGTGGACGTCATCACGTCCAAGGCTGTGCTGGCCTGCAAGGAGAACCGCATCACGGATCTCCTGCTGGGTGGTGGCGTCGCTGCCAACTCCCGGCTCCGTGAACTGACAGGGCAACGCTGCGCCGCGGCGGGGATCACCCTGCATGTGCCGCCGCTGTCACTGTGTACCGACAATGGAGCCATGGTTGCTGCCCTGGGCGCGCAGCTCATCATGGCCGGAATCGGTCCCAGCGGCGTTGCTTTCGCTCCGGATTCCTCCCTGCCGGTGACCACGGTTTCGGTGTAGGCACGGGACCCGGCCGGTGGCCGGACAGCAGCGCTATGCGGTCGGAACGGACCTCATTTGCTCCACGAGATCCTGCACGACCGCGTGAAGATCGCCGTCGTGCTGGGCGGCGACGCGGCGCTGGCGCTGGTAGCCTGCTCCGCGGGCGATGATCTTTTCGACGTCGGCCAGTTCCGCCGAGCAACCCAGCTTTTCCGCGACAGGCGCCAGACGCAGCAGCGTTTCCTTCAGGTGCTCAGTGACGAGTTGCTCGTTGCCTTCGGCATCGAGGATGATGATCGCGTCCATGCCGTAACGGGCGGCGCGCCACTTGTTTTCCTGGATGTGCCATGGCGGCATGGTCGGAATGCTGCCGCCGTTGTCCAGGATCGTGGAGAACTCGTCCACGAGGCATTGGGTCAGGGCCGCAACGGCGCCGACTTGCTCGAGCGTGGCGAGGCCATCGCAAATGCGCATCTCGATAGTGCCCAGGTTCGGCACGGGCCGGATGTCCCAGCGGATTTCAGACAGGGTGTCGATCACTCCGGTAGTGAACATGTCCTGGACATAGGACTCGTATTCGGCCCAACTGGGGAACTGGAATGGCAATCCGGCCGTGGGCAGTTGCTGGAACATCAGGGCGCGCTGTGACGCATAGCCGGTGTCTTCGCCACCCCAGAACGGGCTGGAAGCGGACAATGCCTGGAAATGGGGGAAGTAGTTGACCAACCCGTCGAGGATGGGGAGCGCCTTGTCCCTCCGGTCGAGGCCGACATGGACGTGGACTCCATAAATGACCATTTGCCGTCCCCACCATTGGGTCCGGTCAATCAGCTTGGCATAGCGCTCTTTGTCCGAGACGGGCTGAAGCTGCGGCGGGCTGAAGGGATGGCTGCCAGCGCAGAAAAGTTCCACGCCCATGGGGTCGGTGACTTCCCTGACAGCCTGCAGCGAGCGGGCCAGGTCTTCCTTGGCTTCCTTGACGGTGTTGCACACGCCCGTGACAAGTTCGACGGTGTTCAGGAGCAGCTCACGTTTGATGTGCGGATGCTCGTCGTCTTCGTTGAGGTCCGGGTGCCGCGATGCGACGCCACGCAGCACCTCGTTTGCGACGGAGACCAGTTCGCCGGTGCGTGCGTTGACGAGCGCGAGTTCCCATTCCACCCCCAGGGTCGACTGCCTGGATGAAGCGAAATCAATCTGCACGTGGGTCCCCTCGGTATTTGCCAAAACGCCCTGAGCAATGCCCGCCGTGGGGCCGTCAGCGGTTGGCTCAAGTCTAATGCAGGGGCGGTACGGTACCGCATGACGGGTACCGCGAGGGAAAAGGAAAGCAAAGCCGCTTGCTAATGAGAATGATTTGCATCTATACTGCAACCCCGAACCCGAGAAGGAGAACCCCATGAAAGTCAGGAATTCGCTGCGTGCCCTCAAGAAGGTTCCCGGCGCGCAAGTGGTGCGTCGGCGAGGCCGCACCTTTGTCATCAACAAGCTGAACCCGCGCTTCAAGGCGCGCCAAGGCTAGCTCCCCGTCTAGGCTGGGCAGAGAACCCGCTACGCGAAGGAAGCCCCGTTATGCCGATCCTCAACAAAGACATGACGCTTTGCATTTCACTCTCTGCCCGGCCGAGCAACAACGGAACGCGTTTCCACAACTTCCTCTACGAGGCGCTCGGCCTGAACTGGATCTACAAAGCCTTCGCTCCCGCTGACCTTCCGAACGCGATCGCCGGCGTGCGCGGCCTGGGCATCCGCGGCTGCGCCGTCTCAATGCCGTACAAGGAAGACGTCATCGCCCTGGTCGACCGCATGGACGCATCGGCCGCGGCTATCGACTCGGTCAACACGATCGTGAACGACGATGGCGTACTCACGGCCTACAACACCGACTACACCGCGATCGCCCAGCTGATCGAGCGCAACGCGATCGACCCGGCGTCGTCCGTGCTGCTCCGCGGTTCCGGCGGCATGGCCAAGGCCACCGCGGCAGCCTTCCGCGACGCCGGATTCTCTCGCGTCACGGTGGTTGCGCGGAACGAGAAGTCCGGACAATCCCTCGCGGCGCTCTACGGCTTCGACTGGCAGGCCGAAGTCGGGGAGTCGACCGCGGACGTGATCGTCAACGTCACGCCGATCGGGATGGCCGACGGACCCGAGTCCGGCTCGCTGTCCTTCCCCGAAGCGGCGGTCGCGGCCGCGCAGGTGGTGTTCGACGTCGTCGCCCTCCCTGCAGAGACGCCGCTCATCAAGGCTGGCCGTGCGGCAGGAAAGACCGTCATCAGCGGCGCCGAGGTGGCCACGATCCAGGCGCTCGAACAGTTCGTGCTCTACACCGGCATCACGCCTACTCCGGAGCAAGTGGCCGCTGCCGAAGAGTTCACGCGAGCCCAGTAAGGCGCCACGGGCCTGGCTTGGCGCAAGCTAGTCGGCCGCTACCGGCTCCACCACAACAGCCACCTTTTCCTCGCCGATCCGCGTGAGGACCAGGGTGGCTGTCTTGTTGCCGCGGCCTTTCGCCGAGCCCTTTCCGGCCGGCAGCAATTGTTTCCGCAGTTCCTCGGGGGTGACGGAGGTACCGCGCTTCTTGATGTCCAGCACACCGATGCCGTTGGCCTTCACCCAGGACTTGAGGGCCTTGACGTTCAACGGCATGACCTCCAGGACTTTGTAGGCGCGGGCGAAAGGGGTCTCCACCAGCTCCGGAGCGCAAATGTAGGCGATGTGTCGGTCCACCAGGTGCCCGCCCAACCGGAGTGCGACGTCGGCCACCAGTCCGGCGCGGATCACCGCGCCGTCCGGTTCATAGAGGTACCCCTCCACAGGTCCGACGCCGGGCACCGGGCCGCCGTCGAAATCTTCGCCGCTGGTGATCTCGGCTGCGCCCTGCGGCCCGAGCACCAGTGCCGCACGGCGGATGCCGGGACGGGCGACGTCGTTGAACCACAGCGTTACTTCGGTGACGTCCCCTCCCACCGAGACCCACTGCGCCTCACAGCCGGCCGGAACCGATTCGTGGGGCATCCCTGGACCCATCTTGACGCCGACCGACTTTCCGGTAGCGGCCAGCGATTCAACGAAGGACAACGGCGGCGAGAACGCCTCCGGATCCCAGATACGTTTCGTCCCCGACGACGACGTCGTGCGGCGCGCCGGATCGAGCCACACGCCGTCGACCCCGTCGAGGGGCACGGACGTAGCGTCAGTGTGCACCACTGACGCATGCGGGAAAGGCATGAGGTTGATGGTGGCGCACGCTGCGGTGGTCTCATCCAGTTCCACGGCGGTGACCTTAATGTCCATCGAGGCCATGGCCATGGAGTCGGCTCCGAGCCCGCAGCCCAGGTCCGCTACGTGCTGCGTGCCCGCCTTGGCGAAACGCTCGGCGTGCCTGGCTGCCACATTGAGCCGGGTGGCCTGCTCCAGGCCGGCTTGGGTGAAGAGCATCTGCCGGGCGAATTCGCCGAACTTGGCCTCGGCCCGGGTGCGGAGCCTGGATTGGGTGAGGACGGCGGCCACGAGCCCGGGGGAGTGGCCGTCCTTGCGCAGGCGGGCGTTGAGGGCCAGCGCTTCGCCGTCGCGGTACGGTCCCAAGGATGCCAGAAGTTCCCAACCCTCCGTTGTCAGCAAGGGGGCAATGTGGTCCTGGGGTGTGTCAGCCATGGGAACTAGCCTAGTGCTCGCCTGTCATACGGGGTGGAGGGGGATCCGGGAGCACTCGGGCGGATAGGGTTGATGCCATGGAAGACAACCCAGTACGCCAGCCTGACGACGCCAATGGTTCTCCCTCTGTCCCCGATAGACGTCCCTTCGCCGGAAATCTTTCCAAGTATGCCCGCCCGGCGCTTATCGTCGGTGCTTTGATTGCTGTTGTCTGCATCGCTCTCTTGATCATTATTTTCTTCCTCGATTCCTTCAACGCAGCTACCTACTCCATGACCGGAAAGAGCGTCCAGGACGCCACTGACGAGGCCCGGGACATCCGGGACACCTATTCCGGTGCGCGCATCGGTGCGATCGTCGGGCTGGTGGTGTTCGGCGTCGTCGCGCTCGCGAGCGGCCTGGTGCTGTACTTGAACCGCGGAACCGCGCCGGCGGAAGAGTACGACGACGGCGAGGATGTCGACTTCGACGACCTCGCCGGGCAATGAGCTTCCGAACCGGAAGCGGCGCTCCGGGCGTTCACCCGTGACGGAATTCTGGCACTCGCCTTGACCGAGTGCTAATGCTTACATAGAGTCTTGATTAGCACTCTCCCTAGGCGGGTGCTAATGCCGCCAGGCACTTACCGGCACCGCGACGACGGTAAGCACGCCACGGCACCCCTGGTTTGATAGTCCATGTACTACCTCACGTAAAGGAGAGATCCGAGTGTCGGTCTCCATTAAGCCTCTCGAGGATCGCATTGTTGTCCGCCCGCTCGAAGCAGAGCAGACCACGGCTTCCGGCCTGGTCATCCCGGACACTGCACAGGAAAAGCCGCAGGAAGGCGAAGTTGTTGCAGTTGGCCCCGGCCGCTTCGATGACAACGGCAACCGGGTTCCGGTCGACGTAACCGTTGGCGACGTCGTCATCTACTCCAAGTACGGCGGAACTGAAGTCAAGACCGGCGGCAACGAATACCTCGTTCTGTCCGCCCGCGACGTTCTGGCGATCGTCGTTAAGTAATTCCCTGGATCCCGCATCGCAGATCACGTCGGACTTTTCCGGTCGAATCAGCGGTGCGGGTTTTCCGTCTTGAAAGGACACAACCATGGCAAAGCAGCTTGCGTTTAACGACGCTGCCCGTCGCTCGCTCGAAGCAGGCATTGACAAGCTCGCCAACACCGTCAAGGTCACCCTTGGCCCGCGTGGCCGCAACGTCGTTCTGGACAAGAAGTGGGGAGCTCCCACCATCACCAACGACGGCGTGACGATCGCCCGCGAAGTCGAACTCGACGACCCGTATGAGAACCTTGGCGCGCAGCTGGCCAAGGAAGTCGCCACCAAGACCAATGACGTCGCAGGCGACGGCACCACCACGGCCACCGTGCTGGCGCAGGCCCTCGTCAAGGAAGGCCTGCGCAACGTTGCCGCTGGAGCCGCCCCCGGCGAAATCAAGCGTGGCATCGAGGTTTCCGTCCAGGCCGTGGCTGCCCGCCTCCTGGAGAACGCCCGCGAAGTAGAAGGCACGCAAGTTGCCAGCGTCGCCGCGATCTCCGCCCAGAGCGATGAGGTTGGCGAGCTCCTCGCCGAGGCTTTCGGCAAGGTCGGCAAGGATGGTGTCATCACCATCGAAGAGTCCTCCACCACGCAGACCGAACTGGTCCTCACCGAGGGCATGCAGTTCGACAAGGGCTACCTGTCCCCGTACTTCGTCACTGACGCGGAACGCCAGGAAGCTGTTCTGGAAGACGCGCTCATCTTGATCAACCAGGGCAAGATCTCCTCGCTGCAGGAATTCCTGCCGCTCCTCGAGAAGGCCCTGCAGGCCGCCAAGCCGCTCTTCATCATTGCTGAGGACATCGACGGCGAAGCGCTGTCCACCCTGATCGTGAACCGTATCCGCGGCACCCTGAACGTCGTCGCCGTCAAGGCACCGGGCTTCGGCGACCGCCGCAAGGCCATGCTGCAGGACATCGCCACACTGACCGGCGCGCAGGTAGTCTCCCCGGAGCTCGGCCTGTCCCTGGACCAGGTTGGCCTCGAGGTCCTCGGCAGTGCCCGCCGCATCACCGTCACCAAGGACAACACCACCATTGTTGACGGCGCCGGCACACCCGAGGACGTCGCAGCACGCGTCGCCCAGATCCGTGCCGAGCTGACCCGCACCGACTCCGACTGGGACCGGGAAAAGCTGCAGGAGAGGCTTGCAAAGCTTGCCGGCGGCATCGGCGTCATCAAGGTCGGCGCAGCCACCGAGGTCGAACTCAAGGAAAAGAAGCACCGTATCGAGGACGCAGTGTCCTCCACGCGTGCTGCCCTTGAAGAAGGCATCGTCTCCGGCGGCGGTTCAGCCCTCATCCACGCCCTCAAGGCACTGGACGAGGACGCTGCCGTCAAGGCACTGGAAGGCGACGCGGCTGCCGCCGTTGGCATCGTCCGGCGCGCCCTGACCCAGCCCCTTCGCTGGATCGCCCAGAACGCTGGCTTCGACGGGTACGTCGTCGTCGCCAAGGTTGCCGAGCTGGAAGACAACCATGGCTTCAACGCGAAGACCGCCGTGTACGAGGACCTGATCGCCGCCGGCGTGATCGACCCCGTCAAGGTCACCCGCTCCGCGCTCCAGAACGCCGCGTCCATCGCAGCCCTGGTTCTCACCACCGAGACCCTGGTTGTCGAGAAGCCGGCCGAAGAAGACGAGCACGCAGGCCACAGCCACTAATCCTGGTTGTCCGACGCAGGAGGCCCGGTCCCGTTCTTGGGGGCCGGGCCTCCTGCGTTTGGCTCCCGGCCACCTTCGTCCCGGCATGGACGAGCCCACAGTTGGCACTCGGTATTCGCCATGTCAACGTCCAGCCAAGCATGACCTAATTGAGTGATGGATGCTTCTCGAATGGATTTTCGATTGGCACTTGTTATTACGAATCAGTAAGATTTATGGTTCGATCTAGGTCATTGAGGGGCATTGTTGTGTCAACTGCGCAAACGACGGCTACTACCAAGGAGCAACGTCGTTCCAGTGGCACCGGGAGAAAGCCGAACTTTCGCCCTGAAATTCAAGGCTTGCGCTCCCTCGCGGTGCTCATGGTGGTTACGTACCACGTGTGGTTCGGCAGGGTTTCCGGTGGCGTAGACGTTTTCCTTCTGGTGTCCGCCTTCTTGATGACATTGCAGTTCACAAACCGCTATGCGCAGCACCGGCCCATGGACCTGCTGAGGCATTGGCTTCACTTGTTCCGGCGGCTGCTTCCGGCAACCGTCGTGGTTCTCCTGGGTACTTTGGCCGCCATCTTCGTGGTCCTCCCCAAAACCCGGTGGGCAGCCCTGGTCGACCAGGTCTGGGCCTCCCTTTTCTACGTCCAGAACTGGCTCCTCCAGCGAGAGGCGGTCAACTACTACGCTGCCGACCGCAGCCAAGCGAGTCCCCTGCAGCATTTCTGGTCCCTCTCGATCCAGGGCCAGGTCTTCATCCTTTGGCCGGTCATTTTCGCGATCGCCGCCTTGGCCTGCAGAAAGTACGCCCTCCGCTACAGGGTCGCCCTGACGTATGTGTTCGGGCTGATCTTCCTGGTGTCGCTCACCTACTCGATCATTGCCACGGCGTCGAACCAGACCACCGCCTACTTTGATACTTTCGCCAGGCTGTGGGAGTTCGCCCTCGGAACACTGGCTGCCCTGGTCCTGCCGATGGTGAAGATCTCGAAGAACGTCCGCGTGGTGATGGGGTGGGTCGGCGTTATCGCCATGCTGAGCTGCGGGATCGTGCTCCAGGTCCAGACGGCGTTCCCTGGCTTCGTGGCACTCTGGCCAACCCTGGCGGCCGCCTGCATCATTGCCGCGGGCCAGACCGGCAGCCGATTCGGAGTGGACCGGATCCTCAGCTCCCGGCCCCTCGTTCGCCTGGGCGACAACTCCTATGCACTGTACTTGTGGCATTGGCCGTTGCTGGTCATCTCCCTCATCTGGACAGGGAAGGACCACGCCGGCTGGCTCTCCGGGACCGTCATCATTGCCACCGCGTTGGTTCTGGCCTTCCTGACGACCAAGTTCGTCGAGAAGCCGTTCAGGGAATGGAAGTGGCCCGAGGTAAACCGGCGACGTGCCGCCGTCGCGATCGTCGCCTGCCTCACTATCGCGATTGTGCCGTTGATCGGTTTCACGGTGCAGCAGAACGTGACCGCCAAAATCGCCATGGACCAAGCCCAAAAGGACAACCCTGGAGCCGCTGCCTTGGTGCCCGGCTACGTCAACGAAGTGAGTCCCAGCGCTGTCCTGCTTCCCACCGCTGAAAAGCTGGCCCAGGACTGGGCAAATCTACCCAGCAAATGCTCGGGAGATCTGGTGCCTTCGTCCAAACTCCTCCAAGGGGTTTGCCTTCAAAACAATCAGCCGGCCGAATCCAGCCGGACCGTTCTGGTGCTCGGCGACTCCCACGCGGAGCAATGGCTGGCCGCGGTGGCTCCGGTGGCCGAACAGGAGCAGTGGCGCACCTACCAGCTGCTGCTCGGCGCATGTCCGTTCACCGTGGATACCTCCGGATTGGACGCACCGTGCAAGGCCTTCAACGACGCCGTCGTCCAGCAGATCGACCAGCATCCACCGAGTGCCGTATTCCTGGTGGGGACGGCGGCATCGCCCTCATCGCCCGATGAAAAGCTGACAGTGGGCCTTGAAGACACAGTGAAGATGCTCACGGGTAAGGGCATCAACGTCATCGCCGTACGGGACAACCCGAGGTTCGATTTCAACATGGCCGATTGCGTCGCGGTCAAAGGTCAACACAGCCCCGACTGCAATCCAAGCGAGGAGCAATTGCTGGCGGCCCAGAACCCGCTCGCGTCCCTTCAGGGGAAGTACCCGGGCTTGTCCATCCTGGATATGACCGATCTGATTTGCAACGGCACGGAATGTCCCGGGGTTGTGGGCAACACGTTTGTCTACTTGGACAACAACCACCTCTCCAAGACCTATGTTGCGAGCATGGCGCCCATGCTCAAGGAAAGGTGGCTGGCCGCCACCGGCTGGAGCTAGGCGCCCGGAGTCAGGGACCCGGACGCCCAGCCGGGTCCGACAACGGGAGCCCCCCCCGGGTGCCGTTGCTCACATTGCCCTCGCGGAATATGGGGATCGGCGGCGAGGTTCTACTATTTATTCAGAACCTTTCTGCACAGGCCAGTCCCGTAATGACGGGCTGGTCATCAGCTGCAACCCCTACCAGAGCAACCCCCCAGAACCAAGGTAAGAGGCGCACTCATGACCCAGCCCCAACACGATCCCTTTGGCTTTGTCGGCCTGACTTACGACGATGTCCTGCTGCTGCCGGGCCACACCAACGTCATTCCCTCAGAAGCTGATACTTCCTCCCGGATCTCCAAGCGGATTTCCGTCCAGACGCCGCTGCTGTCCGCCGCCATGGACACCGTCACCGAGTCCCGCATGGCCATCGCCATGGCCCGCCAGGGCGGACTCGGCGTGATCCACCGCAACCTGTCCATCGAAGACCAGGCCGACCATGTCGACCGCGTCAAGCGCTCCGAGTCCGGGATGATCACCAACCCCTTGACCATCCACCCGGAAGCAACCCTCCAGGAACTGGACGAGCTGTGTTCGCGGTACCGGGTTTCCGGCCTCCCCGTCATCGACCCCGATGGCCGGCTGCTGGGCATCGTCACCAACCGAGACACCCGCTTCGTCCCGGAATCCGACTTCCCGCTGCGGCTGGTCAGCGACGTCATGACCAAGATGCCGCTCATCACCGGGCACGTCGGCATCAGCCGCGAAGAGGCCTCGCACAAGCTGGCCACCAACAAGATCGAGAAGCTGCCCCTCGTTGACGAGCAGGGACGCCTCAAGGGCCTCATCACCACGAAGGACTTCACCAAGGCCGAGCAGTACCCGCTCGCGACGAAGGACGAGGAAGGCCGCCTCCGGGTCGGCGCCGCCATCGGCTTCTTCGGCGACGGCTGGGAACGCGCCATGACGCTGATCGACGCCGGCGTCGACGCACTGTTCGTGGACACCGCCAACGGCCACTCGCAGGGTGTCCTGGACTTGATCACCCGCCTGAAGTCCGATCCCGTGGCCGCGCACGTTGACATCATCGGTGGCCAGGCCGCCACCCGTGAAGGTGCCCAGGCACTGATCGACGCCGGCGCCGACGGCATCAAAG
This sequence comes from Arthrobacter sp. SRS-W-1-2016, assembly GCF_002009585.1. NCBI lineage: Bacteria > Bacillati > Actinomycetota > Actinomycetes > Micrococcales > Micrococcaceae > Arthrobacter > Arthrobacter sp. SRS-W-1-2016. Next base: position 27,433 of record NZ_MTPV01000064.1, read on the forward strand.
TGGGCGTGGGCCCGGGATCCATCTGCACCACGCGCGTGGTTGCCGGTGTGGGCGTCCCCCAGATCACGGCCATCTATGAGTCCTCGAAGGCGGCCATCCCTGCCGGAGTCCCGCTGATCGCCGACGGCGGCCTGCAGTACTCGGGCGACATCGGCAAAGCCCTCGTGGCCGGTGCCGACACCGTCATGCTGGGCTCCCTGCTGGCCGGCTGCGACGAGTCGCCGGGTGAGCTGATCTTCGTGAACGGCAAGCAGTTCAAGAGCTACCGGGGCATGGGGTCCCTGGGGGCCATGCAGTCCCGCGGCAAGAACACGTCCTACTCGAAGGACCGTTATTTCCAGGCTGACGTTTCCGGCGATGACAAGCTCATTCCGGAAGGCATCGAAGGCCGCGTCGCATATCGCGGCCCGCTCTCCTCGGTGGCGTACCAGCTGGTGGGCGGCCTGCGCCAGACCATGTTCTACACGGGTGCTCCGACCATCGCAGAGCTCAAAGCACGCGGCAAGTTTGTGCGCATCACTGCGGCCGGGCTGAAGGAGTCCCACCCGCACGACATCCAGATGACGGTCGAGGCCCCGAACTACGGTTCGCGCTAGGCGCCATTCTTCCCATAGGCAGTTCAGCGAGCCCGCCACCTCCCTCCAGGAAGGTGGCGGGCTCGGCTGTTTTCGCGGCAGCCCCCGCCGTCATGCTGTACGTCACCCTGCCGGAAGATCGCGGCGCACTGGGATAACCTAGAGCAGTGACTTATGAGATTGAGATTGGCCGTGGCAAGCGTGGGCGTCGTGCCTACTCCCTGGATGACATCGCGATCGTCCCCAACCGCCGGACGCGCGACCCCAAGGACGTCTCCGTCTCATGGCAGATTGATGCCTACAAGTTCGAGATGCCAGTGATCGCCGCACCCATGGACTCTGCGATGTCTCCTGAAACGGCCATCGCACTTGGCCGGCTGGGCGGCCTGGGCGTGCTGGACCTCGAGGGTTTGTGGACGCGCTACGAGGACCCCCAGTCCGTGCTGGACGAGATCTCCGCCCTTGAGGATGAAACGGCCAGCCCGGCGGTCACTCGGCGCATGCAGGAGCTCTACAGGGCTCCCATCCAGCCCGAACTGATCACCACCAGGCTCGCGGAAATCCGGGCCTCGGGCGTGACCGTGGCCGGATCGCTGACGCCGCAGCGCACCCAGGAGCACTATAAAACAGTGGTTGCCGCCGGCGTCGACATTTTTGTCATCCGGGGCACCACCGTCTCGGCCGAACACGTCTCCAAGAACCACGAGCCACTGAACCTCAAGCAGTTCATCTACGAACTCGACGTCCCGGTGATCGTCGGCGGAGCCGCCGGGTACACCCCGGCACTGCACCTCATGCGTACCGGTGCGGCCGGCGTCCTGGTGGGCTTTGGCGGCGGCGCGACGACCACAACGCGCCGTGCGCTCGGCATCCATTCGCCCATGGCATCCGCCATTTCCGACGTCGCCGCAGCCCGCCGCGACTACATGGATGAATCCGGCGGACGATACGTGCACGTGATCGCCGACGGCGGCATGGGCAGTTCGGGTGACATCGTCAAAGCCATCGCCATGGGCGCCGACGCCGTCATGCTCGGCAGCGCCCTGGCACGTGCCGAAGAAGCCCCGGGCAAGGGCTGGCACTGGGGCCAGGAAGCCCACCACCTTGAGCTGCCCCGCGGCGACAGGGTCAACGTCGGCACTGTCGGGCCCCTCGAAGAAGTACTCTTCGGGCCGGGCCACCACACCAACGGAACGTCCAACCTGATCGGAGCGCTTCGCCGTTCCATGGCCACCACCGGCTATTCGGACCTGAAGGAGTTCCAGCGCGTCGACGTCGTCGTCTCGCCGTACTCCGGGCGGTAGCGCCCATTCGGCCGCTTGAGCAGTCGCGCGAAAACCCTGCCCAAGCCCGCGGACAAGAAGTAGTGTGGGGAACTACGGGCTTTGTGCGATGGGAGGCGTCCAATGAGCAGTGTTGCAGATGGTTCGCAAAGGGATGATGCATCCAGCGGTGCATTGAGTCCAGACGCTCGGGCCAGATCCATCGACGTTCTCAAGGGCACCACCGAGCCTGGCAAGGAACTCGACATCCTGATCGTCGGGGGAGGCGTGGTCGGGGCCGGGGCGGCGTTGGACGCCGTGACCCGTGGCTTGTCCGTGGGCATGGTCGAGGCCAGGGACTGGGCTTCCGGCACGTCGTCGAGATCCTCGAAACTGATTCACGGCGGCCTGCGCTATCTGGAAATGCTGGACTTCGCGCTGGTCCAGGAAGCCCTCCAGGAACGCGGACTGCTGATCCAACAGATCGCACCGCACCTCGTCCGGCCGGTCCCGTTCCTCTACCCGCTGACCCGGCGGTTTTGGGAACGCCCGTACGTTGGTGCCGGGATCTTCCTCTACGACACGCTCGGCCTTACCTCCGGCCACAGCCGCGGTGTGCCCATGCACAAACACCTCTTCCGGCGCGGAACACTGAGGGCAGCCCCCAGCCTCAAGAACGATGCCTTCGTCGGTTCCATCCGCTATTACGATGCACAGGTCGACGACGCCAGGCTGGTGGTCAATGTCGTCCGCACCGCGGCACATTACGGAGCGCATGCCGTGAACAGGATGCGCGTGGTGTCGTTCGTGCGCGAGGGCGAACGTGTGGTCGGTGCGAAGGTGGAAAACCAGGAGGACGGCAGCATCATCGAAGTCCGCGCCAAGCAAGTGGTCAACGCCACCGGAGTCTGGACGGACGAGACCCAGGCCATGGTGACGGACCGCGGCCAACTCAAGGTCCGCGCCTCCAAAGGCATCCACCTGGTGGTCCCGCGCGACCGCTTCCAATCCACAGTGGGATTGATACTGAGGACCGAAAAATCCGTGTTGTTCGTCATCCCGTGGGGCCGGCACTGGATCATCGGCACAACGGACACCGACTGGAAGCTCGACAAGGCGCACCCCGCCGCGTCCACAAAGGACATCGACTATGTCCTTGAACACGTCAACCGTGTCTTGAAGCGGCCCCTGACCCGTGAGGATGTCGAGGGAGTCTACGCGGGCCTCCGCCCGCTGCTGGCGGGGGAGAGCGACTCAACGGCGAAACTTTCACGCGAACACGTCGTGGCGCACCCCGTTCCAGGCTTGGTGGTGGTTGCAGGTGGAAAGTTCACCACGTACCGGGTCATGGCGAAGGACGCTGTGGACGAAGCGACCCGGGCCATGGACGAGCGCGTACCGGCGAGCTGCACCGATACCATTCCGCTCCTGGGAGCCGAGGGATTCAAAGCTGCATGGAACCGGCGCGCAAGAACCGCGGATGAAGCCGGAGTGCATGTCGCCAGGGTGGAGCATCTCCTGAACCGCTACGGATCCATGACCCCGGACGTCCTGGCCATCATCAAGGACAACCCCGCCATGGCCGAGCCGCTGCCTGGAGCCGACGACTATTTGGCGGCGGAGGTCGTCTATGCCGCGACCCATGAGGGTGCCCGGCATGTCCATGATGTCCTGACACGACGTACCCGCATCTCGATCGAGTCGTGGGACAGAGGTGTTTCCGCGGTCCCTGTTGTCGCTAAGCTGATGGGAGAGATTCTTGGCTGGAGCGACACGCAGCGGGAAAGCGAAATCAAGCACTACCTGGCCCGGGTGGAAGCTGAACGGCTCAGCCAACAGCAGCCCGACGACGAATCGGCCGATGCTGCGCGCATGGGCGTCGATGACATCGTTCCCCTCCGCTGAGCGGCCTGGGTCGGCTGGGCACACTGGAGGGAAGACGACTTGGCGGAACCACTGGACCCGTATGATGCCGAACTGACAACGCCGGAGACCGTCATCCTTGAAATGGAAGCGGTCGACAAGACAGATGCTGCGGGCCAGCTCGCGGAACGGCTGTACGCGGCCGGGCGCATCACGGACCTTGAGGGCTTCCTCGAAGTCGTCAATTCGCGCGAGCACCAGCTTGCCACCGGACTGCCGGGCGGCATTGGCCTTCCGCACGCCCGCAGCGAGTATGTTTCCCGGGTCTCCATCGCTGTTGGTGTCACGAAGTTCGGTCATTCGCTGGACTTCGGCGCCAGCGACGGACCGGCCACGTTGGTCCTGCTCATCGCTACGCCGGCCAGTTCGTTCTCGGACCACCTGGAAGTCCTCGCGACCTTGGCCCGCTCGCTGTCCAAGGAATCGTTCCGGGAATCCCTCCGGCGCGCCCACGATCCCGAAGTCATCGCCGAACTGATCAACTCCAGCCTGGTGTTCTTCGACCACTGATGTCCTCCCCCTTGGGGGAGGACGGTTCGTTTAGCTGTTCTACAGCTTGACGAAGTACGGTTAAGGGGTGTTGAAAACCGCTCTGAAGCCCCGCTGGATCGCAGGACTTGTCTTCGCGCTCCTGCTCTCCGGGGTGTTTGTGCTGCTCAGCCAGTGGCAGTTCGGCAGATCCACCCAGAGCGACGCCCCGGTTGACAACCCCGCGGTGGAGCAAGTCAAGCCGCTTGCCGGGGTATTGCAGCCTGGAACGTTCTTCCCGGGCACCGCATCGGACCAAATGGTCAGCGCCAAGGGCAGTTACGATCCCGCCAAGCAGGTCCTTGTGGAGGGCCGGCTTCTGGCCGGGCAAAAAGGGTACTGGGTAGTGAATGCGTTCGCTGTCGACGGCGCCCCCGTCCTGCACGGTGTCGCCGCCTCCGCGAAGACCTGGATCCCCGTGGCCCGCGGCTGGGTGGCCGATCCCGCCCAAGCCGGGCCTCCGCCGTCGGGCACTATCGAACTGACCGGGCGGCTCCTGCCGTCCGAGGCGCCGGTGCCAAACGTCGACGCCGGAGCGGGCCGCGCGTCTGCAGTGTCGGTTGCGGAACTCATCAACACGTGGCAAGTCTCAAGCTATCCCGGCTTCGTCGCCGCGACCTCGGAAGTATCGGCTGGCAAGACCCTCGCCCTTCCGACGCAGCTGAAGCCATTGAACATTCCGGCCCAACCCCCCAACCAACAAATCAACTGGCTCAACCTCTTCTACTCCGTGGAATGGGTGGTCTTTGCAGGATTCGCCCTCTACGTCTGGTGGCGCATGGTGGCCGATGACTACCGGCGCACCCTCGAAGACGACGAGGACGAGCCCGACGAGGAATTCCCGTCAGACGATTTGCCAGCAAGTACCAAGCCAGAACAGGTAAAGCCATGATTGAGCCCAAACCGGCCATCCAGCCCGAACAGTCCGGAGAATCTGCCGCCAAGCCAACCGCGGCCAAGAAGCGCCGCTTCGGCGGAACGACTGCCCAGATCCGCTCGGCCTTGAAATTCTACAAAGTCATGGCCTACCTCACCGGTACCATGCTGCTGCTCCTGTGCGCCGAGCTCGTTGCGCGCTATGTGTTCGGCGTGTATCTCTTTGCCGGCGGAACCAACGCAATCACCGGTCAGCCCTTCGGTTTTGGATTCGCGGATGCTGGGTCGAAGGCGGTCCTGGGTGGCGTCAACGTTTCCGTCGGAGTCCTGATCGTCCACGGCTGGATGTACGTGCTGTACCTCATCTCGGACTTCCGCTTGTGGTCGCTCATGCGCTGGCCGTTCATGAAGCTCATCCTGCTCGCCTTGGGTGGCGTTGTCCCTCTCATGTCCTTCATTGTGGAGAAGAAGTTCCACTCGGAGGTAGAGATGGAACTCGCCGCGAATCCGCAGGCGTCCAAGCGCTACTGACGGGCCCGCCACGGCGGGCATTGTGAGATCGCTAACGTCGGGCTGGTTTCCCGGCTTCACGACCGGCTTCAAGGTGCACCGGGGCATCCCGGCAAAGTAGGCTGTTACGGTGACTACTCCCACCGCATCCTTCAGTTCTGAAGCTCAGACTTCCCAGAAGCCGGTGCTGGTTGTTGACTACGGTGCCCAGTACGCGCAGCTGATTGCCCGCCGCGTCCGTGAAGCGAATGTGTACTCGGAAATTGTTCCGCACACGTTCACCACCGAGCAGCTTCTGGCCAAGAACCCGGCAGCGATCATCCTCTCCGGCGGACCTTCCAGCGTTTATGCCGAGGGTGCCCCGAGGGTCGGCGCGGACCTTTTCGAGGCCGGCGTGCCGGTCTTCGGCATTTGCTACGGTTTCCAGGCCATGGCCAACGCGCTCGGAGGCAAAGTCGCGCAAACCGGTTTGCGCGAGTACGGCGCCACCGAGGCCACCACTGTCGGCGAAGCCCGGTCCATCCTTGCCGGCGTTCCTGATTCCCAGAACACCTGGATGAGCCACGGAGACTCGGTTCACGAAGCTCCTGAGGGCTTCGAAGTCCTGGCTACAACTGCGGGCGCACCTGTGGCAGCTTTCGCGAACGAAGAGAAGCATCTCTACGGCGTGCAATGGCACCCGGAAGTAAAGCACTCGGCGCACGGCCAGCAGGTTCTGGAGAACTTCCTGTTCAACGGTGCCGGCCTGAAGCCCAACTGGACCACGGGCAACATCCTCGAAGAGCAAGTGGACCGGATCCGCCGGCAGGTCGGCGATTCCAAAGTCATCTGCGGCCTCTCCGGCGGCGTCGACTCGGCCGTAGCCGCAGCCCTCGTGCAGCGCGCCGTGGGCGATCAGCTGACCTGCGTTTTCGTGGACCACGGGCTGCTGCGCGAAGGTGAAGCCGAACAGGTCGAACGTGACTTCGTTGCCGCAACCGGCGTCAACCTCTATGTCGCCAACGAGCAGGAGCGATTCCTGTCGGCGCTGGCCGGGGTCAGCGACCCCGAGACCAAGCGAAAGATCATCGGCCGCGAGTTCATCCGCGCGTTTGAGGAAGCCGAGCGGGCCATCATCGCCGAGGCCGCGTCCGAAGGCGAGAGCATCAAGTTCCTCGTCCAGGGCACCCTGTACCCGGACGTCGTCGAATCCGGCGGCGGCGAAGGTGCCGCGAACATCAAGAGCCACCACAACGTGGGCGGTCTTCCCGAGGACCTGCAGTTCGAACTTGTTGAACCGCTCCGCGCCCTGTTCAAGGACGAGGTCCGCGCAGTAGGCGCCCAGCTCGGCTTGCCCCAGGAAATCGTCGGACGCCAGCCGTTCCCCGGACCCGGCCTGGGTATCCGCATCGTCGGCGAAGTGAACAAGGAACGGCTCGAGCTGCTTCGCAAGGCGGACGCCATCGCGCGGGCCGAACTCACCGCGGCCGGACTCGATAACGACGTCTGGCAGATGCCTGTCGTACTCCTCGCCGACGTCCGCAGCGTTGGCGTGCAGGGCGACGGCCGCACTTACGGACACCCGATCGTACTGCGCCCGGTTTCCTCCGAGGACGCCATGACCGCCGACTGGTCGAGGCTGCCGTATGACCTCCTCGCCAGGATCTCCAACAGGATCACCAACGAGGTTGACGGGGTCAACCGCGTGGTACTGGACGTTACCAGCAAGCCGCCGGGAACCATCGAGTGGGAATAGCATCCTGAGTGACCGGTCCCTGTTAGAGGGACCGGTCACTTTGTTTTTCCCCTCAAATCAGGGGTAATTTGCCTTTCCATCAGTGTTGCGGTGCGGACTGCCGGTGGATTCCCGCTACCCTCGAAAGTATGCCGATTTGGTCCAAGTCGTCTCGAGCTAGAACAGAAAAGAAGGCAGCGGTGTCAGTAGGTCAAAGCCACGAAGAGAGCTCCGTAGAGCTTCGGAAATGGCTGTCCGGGCTCAAACCCGTGACTGGCGCGGACACCATGCTGCGCTTCGTCAAGACGCCGGAAGGGTCGATAGACCTTAGCAACGGCCACCCATCAGGCCTGGCGCAGCTCCTCGCGGGGCGCCGCACCCGGCTTTCCACCTTGATCCGGGACCGCCAGCAGTATCTTGTTGCCGCCCGGGCTGCCAGGAACCTTCGCTCAAAGATTTTCGAACTGGGAAACGACCGGGGGATCGACGCCGGTTACCTGTCCTGCGGCACGGTCGTGTGGACCTCGGCCGTGGGCGGAAAGCCCCAACGCGTCTCCGCCCCCGTCATGTTGGCCGCCATCTCACTCACGGCGCGGCCGGGCGAAGACGACTACGAGCTGCAACTCACCGAACAAGCGGGCATCAACCCCGCATTGGTCCGGCATTTGAAGACCGTCCATGGCATCGTCTTTGACGTCAATGCCGTGAGCCGTATGGCATACAACACCGCACGACTTGACCCCCTGCCGGTCCTTGACCGTCTTGCCACGCTGGTGCAGCCGATCCACGGTGCCGAGGTCACCCCGAATCTCCTCATCACGACGCTGGCAGATCTGTCCGGGAATTTGGAAGACCCCTGGATCAACGAGAACAGCAGCATCGTTGCATCGCTGTTCGAAGCCGCCAACGGCGGGGACGTGGAACCTGAGCCCATCAAGTCCGGAAGGTTCCCGAACCTCGACGAGCGGGACCCTTCTGAAGAGTCGCTCCTCCTGGATGCGGACTCGGACCAGCAGTACGTCGTGGATGCCGTGCGGGCAGGCGATTCGCTGGTGGTCAGCACCCCGCCAGGCAGCGGCCAGACGCAAACGGCCATCAATGCCATTGGCGCCCTCGTCAACGAGGGCAAATCGGTGCTCGTCGTGGGCGACCGGCGAGCGAGCCTCAACGGTCTGGCGGGCCATTTTGAAGCCCTGGGCCTCGAGTCGATGGTCTTCAGGCCGGGCAACGGTGCCACTCCGCAGCAGCTCAAGGGCCAGCTCGTCAGCGCCATCATCCGCAACGAAAAGTCGCTGGAACCCCAGCTTGCCAACCTGCGCAAGACCTTGACCGAGCACCGGCATGCCCTCATGGACCATGTCGCGTCTTTGCACAACGTACGCCAGCGCTGGGGATGCTCGCCCTACCAGGCCATGCAATCGCTCGCGGAACTGACCGCCATCCAACCCGCTCCCGCCACGACGGTGCGCTTGAAGCGCAGTGTCTTGGACAACATCAAGGACCGGGCTGAGCTGGCTGAAAGATTGCGACGCGCCGCCGAGCTTGGCAGCTTCAGCCGGGCATCGACGTCGAGCCCCTGGTATGGGGCGCGCCTGGTCACCCGCAAGGAGACCGAGGAAGCGCAGCAACTGGCCAGTAGCGCCGCGGAACAACTTCCCCAACTGCGGGAACGGATGAACCAGCTCGCGGAACACTCCGAAATCCGGCTTGGGGCGAACTTCGCCGAATGGGGCGCTCAGCTTGAGCTCCTGATGGCGGTACGGGAAAGCCTGGACAAATTCACCCCGGACATTTTTGACCGGCCGGTCCACGATCTGATTTCGGCTACGGCTACCTCCGCCTGGCGCCGTGAGCGGGGCCTTGAGATGCCCTCGATGCAGCGCTCCCGCTTGCGCCGCGTGGCAAAGGAATATGTGCGCCCGGGTGTCCACATTGCGGATCTGCACAGCTCCTTGGCTCTCGTTCAGGAACAACGGGCCCTGTGGTCCCAGTACGCCACTACCCAGCGTCATCCGGCAGTGCCATCCGGCCTCGCGGATTTGGGCGCCAGCTACCGCGAACTGGACAGGGATCTCCGCCGTCTGGGAGATTGCCTCAAGCACACGGCCGCCGGCGGCGACCTGCACGCGAGCCGTTACGAAGAGCTCGTGGAACGACTTGAGCGCCTTGTCGCCGACACGGGCACCCTGGAAACGCTTCCCGAGCGCACGCTTCTGGTCGAGAACATGCGCGAGCATGGGCTCGCCGAGCTTCTTGCGGACTTGGCCGAACGGGAAGTGCCTGCCGAATCCGTTGCCGCGGAACTGGACCTTGCCTGGTGGCAGTCCGCCCTCGAAGCAATGATCAGCGGCGACGACTACCTCGCGATGTCCGACGGCGATTCCCTTCGCCGGCTTGAAGCCGAGTACCGTCTGGCGGACCACGCGCACATCGCCAGTGGAGCTGCCCGGCTGCGGTGGAGGCTCGCCGAAATGTGGCGGGCCGGAATCGCTGAACATCCCCGCCAATCGGAACTCCTGCGGAACCTGATCAAAGATGGCCGCGTAACCCTCTCGGCGCTGAGCGCCCAGGCACCTGCCCTCGTAGCCCGGCTCGTTCCCGTGTGGTCCATCAGTCCGTACTTGCTAACCAGCCTCCTGCCTGCCGAACAGAAGTTCGATGCGGTGGTGATTCTCGATGCCGAGAGCACGTCCTTGCAGGCTGTGCTGCCTGCCATCGCGCGAGCCCACCAAGTGATTGCCTTCGGCGACGCGAAGATCGGCAACGCCCGCACGTTCAGCGTTGCGGTGGAGCCGCCCATGGCCGGTGCCGCGAGCCAGGACACCGTGGACAGTGCGTTCAGTGCCTTGGCCCGGGTCCTGCCCACGTGGCAGTTGAACTGGGTGTATCGGGCGGTTGACGAGGACCTCGTGCTGCAGTTGAGCAAGAACTACTACGACGGCGGCCTGCGTCGATTGCCGGACGGCCAGTCCGTCACGGGGCTGGACCGCTCGGTGGTGGTTGAATACATCCCGGACGGCACCGGCCTGCCTGGCGCCGACCACGAGGGTGTCGAATCTGTCGCCGCCGAAGTGAACCGCGTAGTTGACCTGGTGTTTCAACACGCCAGTCTCCGGCCGCGGACCTCGCTCGCCGTGGTCACCGCAAGCCTGCGCCATGCCGCAAGGATCGGCGAAGCCATCCGGCTCCAACTTCCCAACTATCCGCTGCTCTCGGGTTTCTTCAACGCCGGCGCGGAGTCCTTCCGTGTGGTGGATCTGGAGCGCGCGCAGGGACTGGTCCGCGACCACATCATTTTCTCGCTGGGCTTCGGGCGCACCCCGCATGGCCGGGCGCTGCACAGTTTCGGCCCCCTGTCCGTCGAAGGCGGGCGAAACAAATTTGCCCTGGCTATGACCCGCTCCCGAAGGTCCATGCACGTCCTGAGCTGCTTCCGTCCGGAAGACCTCGATCTTGACCGGCTGGCCCACGGCGCCGTCGACTTCCATGAACTCCTTGACCGTGAACTGTCGGGGAACTCCGATCTGGGGACTCCGGCCACCAGGGCAGCCGCCAGCGAGCAAGCGCTCGGCGAGGATCCGTTGGTGGCGGATCTGGGCGAGCGGCTCCGAGCCCGGGGAGCGCGCGTGTGGCACCACTATGACGGGGTCCTGGACATCGCCGCGGCGGCCGATCCCGTGCACACGATCGGCCGGGATGACAGCGAAATGCCTACGCCGGTGGCCATTGAATCGGATGGCACGGAACGATACCGCCGCATGAGCGTCAGGGAGCGCAGCAGGCTCCGGCCACAGCTCCTGGAACGCCTTGGCTGGCGCTACATGTCGCTGTGGACCATCGAAGTATTCACGGATCCCTCGTCCTGCGCGGATCGCATTGGATCCTATCTGGGACTCGAGAAGCCTGTGGCGCCATCGTATGGTGATGTCCAGGATGGATTCCTGGACATCGATGTTGAACAATTGGAACTGAATAGCCAGGCGGAACCCTCCGCGGCCAGGTCCAGCGGCGCGCAAGGCGCTGGCTCGGGTCCGGCTATCCCCTAAGGAAACGCAATGGCGGAAAGCAAAAGCACTCATTCCAGGCCGCCCGCGGACACCAGTGCCGGAGCGGCAGACGCTGATACCGAGTTGGCCACGCAGGAGAAGGCAGAAGTGAAGCCCGCACCGGAACGGAAGCCGGCAGGAGAAGGTATTCTGCCCAAGAAAGCTTCCGAGGACGATCCGCGCCGTTGGGGCGATGAATCCAGCTACGACCATGACGCTTGGCTGAAGGAACAAAGGCCCCCGCACTGGGGCTGAATGGACCATCATGGTGGTGACTCTCCGGCGGGGTTTCGCACTACCGGTTACCTGGGGGACTGACGAGGACAAAGAACAGTTTCCCGCGTGTGGAAGCCCCGGCCAGGATTTCGGCCTGTTGCGGATTGGCAGCGACAACCACAAGGCCGTCCGCCTCGCTCGTGCCCAACCATTGGCCGGCCGTGCCTCCCTGTGCGGACGTCCACAAAACCGGGACCGCAGCCGCCAGGAGTTCTGATTTCCTGCCGGGCCCTTCGAACCCGTCGGCCGCGGTGAGCACAACGTTGACCAATTGGCCCGGCGAGATGAGTTGAATAGAAGCGCGATCGGCCATGCGCAGCGGAACGGCCGCCGTCGCGGGTGCGGTGCCGGTCAGCAGGCCGGGTCCCAGGATCTGCGCGTCTGTGGGGATCTGCCCCTTCTGCAGGGGCGAGGCGAGCTGCTTTCCCCTATAGGCAGTGCCGGGGGTGAGCGCCCCGGCTGGGATTCCGGCAGGAAGGACTTCGAGTGGTTTGAGGTCGGAATCAGTCAAACTGGACCCCGCAGGAAGATCCCGCTCGGCGGCCAGGACGATGGCTCGCTGCTCCGAAGCAGGAGTCAATTGATGGACTGCGACCCCGACCGCCACGCATAGCAGGAGTGCCACCACGAGGCGACGGTTGCGGTTCAGCCAGCTAGCGAAGGTGCGGTGCTTGTACTGTCTCTTGGGAGGACCCAAGTGGCCTCCGGCTTTGGAGGGGAAACCCCGAAGGCGGCGGGTGTGGGACGCGGCAATCGGCCCCAGCAGGCTATTGCGTGGAATCGATGAAGGCCTGGTTGGACCGAAGCCAAGCGATGCTGAACCGGGGCCTTGGGAAGCGTTCGGGGTTGCGGGCATGCTGCCACGCTAACCGGGCACTAAGGCGCATGGCAGGGCCTTACTGAGCTATGTGGAAACGGCGAGCTATGTGGAAAACCGGGGGCAACTGGAACCCAGGAATCAGCTCGCGGCAGCCGCAGGAACGGACGCCGGAGCCGGAGATGCGGCAGGTGCCGCGGGAGCGGCCGAAACAGTACTTCCCTTGGAGTCCCGGGAGTCGGTGCGGTAGAAGCCCGATCCCTTGAAAACAACGCCCACGCTGTTGAACTTCTTGCGCAACGATCCTTGGCACTCAGGGCAGTCGGACAGGGAGCTGTCCGTGAAAGCCTGAACGATGTCAAAGGCATGTCCGCAGTCTTTGCAGGCATAGGCGTAAGTGGGCACTGGTGATCCTCCTCCGGGACGAACTGCAGGTCCTGTGCTGCCGGGGCGGATTGTTCCGTCCATTAGCAGTCCCAGGGCCTGAGTGCCAATTCTATCATCCGGCGTCGGGACCGGTACTACGGAATGTGGCGAAGCAGACAGGCCGGTAAAGCCTCATCATGCGGGCCGAACGAGCTGGACGATCCGGTGTGGGGTGAGTGCCTCCGCCACCGGCTTGTCGAACGGTTCGGCCGGGATCGTCCCCGCAGGCAGTACTTCATGGTCGTAGACGACGGCCACAGTCGGCGGACGGTTCCCGTCGGCGTCGAGCTTGTCGAGGAGCCGGTCGTAGTAACCGCCCCCTTGGCCGATGCGGTTTCCACCCTCATCGACGGCGGTGGCCGGCAGGAAGATTCCGGTCGCATCCTTGACGACGTCACTGTCGAAACGTTCGCCCGCCGGCTCGTCGATCGGGGCATACTTTGAGCGGACAAAAGCGGTCTCCGGTGTCCAATAGACCCAGCTCAGACGCCGTTCCGGTTCGCACACGGGAAGGAGGATCCTGTGCCCGGCCGCATGGAGCGCAGCGAGCAAAGGCATGGTGGGCGGCTCGGCAGCCACTCCGAGATAGGCCGCGAAAGTCGCGGGTCTCCCATGGGCAACACCAGCCGCCCATGAAACGCCCCGGCGGGCAATCCCCGCTCCAGCCTCTGCGCGCTGTTGCCCGGTCAAGGAGAGCCGGCGCTTGCGGTGGTCCCGGCGGATGTCGTCTTTCAAAGTCACTTTTGCTCCATTTCCCGCTGCTGTGCGGCTCAGGGATGGGGAAGGAACGGTGTGCTCCTTTGGGTCCGGCCCGTTCCTTTTTGCCCATTGTCCAGTTACTTCCGTTAGATTAGTCCGGTGACTTCCAATAACTGCGCCGTCCGCAAGGCCGTTATCCCTGTAGCCGGACTCGGCACCAGGTTTCTGCCTGCCACTAAAGCCATGCCCAAAGAGATGCTCCCGGTAGTCGACAAACCGGCCATCCAATATGTTGTCGAAGAAGCTGTGAGCGTGGGACTCAATGACGTCCTCATGATCACAGGCCGCAACAAGCGTGCGTTGGAAGACCACTTCGACCGGGTACCGGCTTTGGAAGCGACGCTGGAGGCCAAGGGAGACATCACCAAGCTAGACTCAGTGCAGGCCACGAGCAACCTCGGCGACATTCACTACGTCCGCCAGGGCGACCCCAAGGGGCTGGGACACGCAGTGTTGCGTGCAAAGCAGCACGTCGGGTACGAACCTTTCGCGGTTCTTCTCGGCGACGACCTCATCGACGCCCGGGACACGCTCCTCAGCGACATGATCGAGGTCCAGCACAAAACCGGTGGATCCGTTGTGGCCCTCATCGAAGTCGAGCCCTCCCAGATCAGCGCCTACGGCTGCGCGGACATCGAGGACATCGGTGAAGACGGCTACGTCCGCATCAAGCAACTTGTCGAAAAGCCTGCGGCCGACGAAGCTCCGTCCAACCTGGCCGTGATCGGCCGGTACGTACTCCACCCCTCGGTGTTCGACGTTCTCGAGAAGACCGAACCGGGCCGTGGGGGAGAGATCCAACTGACGGACGCCCTTCAGGTCCTGGCTGCCGGCGAGGGTGAGGGCAGCGGCGTCTACGGAGTCGTCTTCCGTGGCCGTCGCTACGACACCGGAGACAAGCTCAGCTACCTCAAAGCCTGCGTCCAGCTCGCATGCGACAGCGAAGACCTCGGGCCTGGACTGCGGGAGTGGCTGCCGGGCTTTGCCGCCGGCCTCAGCAAGTAGGTCCTTGTGTGGGGGTCGGCCATATGGCCGGTGACGCTCGAATGCGGCGACCTCATGTTGCGTCCCATTCATTACCGGGACAAGAAGGAATGGACCGAGGTCCGCTCACGCAACAGTGATTGGCTGGCGCCTTGGGAAGCCTCCAACCCGGCCCCGGGTGGTCGCCTGCCCAACTACCGGCAGATGGTGGCTTCCCTCAACGCCCAGGCCCGGCAAGCGAGTGCGCTCCCCTTTGTGATCACGGAGCGTATTCCTGGATTCCAGGAGCCTAGGATCGTAGGGCAGTTGACGGTCTCTTCGATCATGTGGGGATCGGCGATGACGGCCACGCTTGGCTACTGGGTGGACCAGGCCCGGGCCGGCCGCGGAATAGCTCCCACTGCGGTTGCCATGGCCACCGACCATTGCTTCAAAGCCCTTGGCTTGCACCGGATGGAGATCAACATCAGGCCGGAGAACGGGCCGAGCCTGCGAGTTGTCGAGAAGTTGGGATTCCGCGACGAAGGGCGCCGCGAGCGTTTCCTTCACATCAACGGAGAATGGGCTGACCATCGAAGCTTTGCGTTGACCTCGGAAGAGGTCCCCGGAGGCTTGCTGGCCGCTTGGCTTCGGCACGGAGCCAACTAGCCGCTTTCGGCGAATAAGGGTCATAAGTCCATTGATTTGCCGACTCTCCGACGACACACCGTTGGCAATGCGGTGGCCTCCGGCTATTTGCTTCTACGGTTTTGATTGTGGACTTCCCTCTCAGCAGCTCGGTGATATTGGTCATTGCTGTCGCGCTGTGGATCGTTTGGGTTGCGCCATACATACTGCGGAATCGTCGCCAGCACATCCAGATGGCCGGTGACTTCCCAACAGATGTTATTGACGAAGACGCTCATGAACTGCAAGCCGGGGTGGTTCTGTCAATCACCCCTCGGCAGGAGAAAGCAATGGAAACCATGCAGAGCACCGCAACCGCATTGCCCGAGGTATCGGCCGGCGCCGGCGAACGGCGTGATGCTGCATCGGAAACAGCGGTCTTCAAAGTCAGATACGGGCGCTGTGCCCTTGCCCTTGCTGCCGTTCTCCTGCTGCTCGCGGCTGCCGTTTCCGGCGTCCTCCGCATTCTTGGCCTCGTTTCCGCGTGGCTGCCGCTGGGATGCATAGTCGGCGTGGTCGCGACCGTCTTCCTGCTTCGCCGACTGGCCATCCGGGACCGCAGGGCGAAGATGAACAAGGCCTTCCGGAACGCGATGGCTCCTCCAGCCGAGAGCCCCCGCGCAAGCGCTCCTGCAACGGACCGTCCGGCGACCAAGATTTTCGACGCCGAAGCCCACGCCCGTGAAGCGACGCGCCTGACCGCCGTCGAACTTCGTCAAGCCGCCCTCAATGTTGCTGTCGCCGCCGGCGACAACACAGTCCGGTTTACTGCGGAATCCAAGGAAGCTGAATGGCAGCCCGTGGACGTCCCCAAACCAACATACGTCGATGCCGCCAAGGCGCCGCGGCCCGCCCCCGAGCCCCTTGACCTGCCTGAGGCTCCCAAGCCCCTCGGCAAGCCGACGTTGAAGCCAGCCAGCGCACCGTCCGCGGGCGCGTCGGTCCAGGCGCAGCACGGCAAGCCCCAGAGTGGCCTCAGCAACCTCGACGACGTCTTGCAGCGCCGCCGGGCATAACCTCCAGTGACTACCGTCTGCGTGGCAGGTGGCACGGGACAAGTGGGCCGTGAAGTCGTCCGTTTGGCGCTCGACGCCGGGCTCGACGTGACGGTGCTGAGCCGCCGCCCGCCGTCGGGCGCGTCACCAGTCCATCACGACGGCGCGCGCTACTTTCAGGCTGACGTCACCACAGGTGCCGGGCTGGCCGAAGCCCTGCAGGGGGCCGATGTGGTGATCGATTGCTTGGAAGGGCAATTCGGAAGAGCGCGGAGGAAATTCGCCGACGGCGGCGCGCGCCTGCTCGCCGCGGCCACCGTTGCGGGAGTCCGAAAGGCCGTTCTCCTCTCGATCATCAATTGCGACCAGAGCAGCGCGGCGTTTTATGTCTCCAAAGCAGACAAGGAGCGGGTCTACGCACTCTCGTCGCTGGAGACGGTTGTTGTGCGGGCCACCCAATTCCACAGCCTCGTGACGGTGGTTTTCCAGGCGGGCTCGAAAGTCCGCCTCATTCCGGTCTTCAAGGGCGCGCGCTTTCAAACGATTTCGCCGGCGGATGTGGCGTCCGAGTTGCTTGCCGAGGCGTTGCGTGAGCCTTCAGAAGAGCGGCACCGGACGCGAACCATCGGCGGACCGGACATCCGGACCATGCGCGAACTCGCTGAGATCTGGCGCAAGGCGTCGGGCCGTGCCGGGCTTCTCGTGGAGGTGCCGTTGCCGGGGGAGATGGGCAGATATCTTCGGAACGGGCTGAATCTGGTCCCAAGCCAGCGGACCGGGACAGACACGTTCGAGTCCTGGTTGGCAAAGCGCGAAGATAGTTTGTAGCCTAGGGGCACTGGCAATGCACAGTTGACCAGGGGCTATAGCTCAGTTGGTAGAGCGCTTCGTTCGCATCGAAGAGGTCAGGGGTTCGAATCCCCTTAGCTCCACAGTGAAGGCCCTTTGACCTGCGGAAACGTGGGGGCGGAGGGCCTTTTACGTGGCTGATATGGGGGCTCACCCGACGTTTACCCGACGTTTTGGGATGAAAACTTGTGGCAGACGACGCCGATCTTTGAAGGTGCTCCTTTAGGTCTGAGGCCGGCTGCGGACTCGATTTGGCCATTCCGAAAATCGAGGCTGTTGCTCCCGACCTTTTCCGGGTACGGCTAGTCACCTTCGAAAACGAAGCTCAACGAAAGCCGGTGTCCCAATCGGAATCTCAACGGTCCTGTCAATCCACCATGCGCGCTCAGAGAGCAACCTGGTTGCCTGGCTGTCCTACGTATTGCCGGCGTAGACCAGAAGCAGGGTAGGACGGCGCTGCCCGAGCGCTTTGAGGGGTCATGGGCGAGTAGACCGACCAGTTGCTCGGGTCTTCCCTCGCATGCGCTCCCTTGTACGACGACACCTTCCCGGCGGTGCAGCCTAGCGTGCCCGGTAATGTCAGAGGCAGCAAGTACGTTGGTATCAAGTGTTATGCGTCGCCCCGCGACTGCGACGGGGCAAATGGAGTGAATGAATGAATAGCGTGTGCCAACAGAACTCAACCGGACATCAGCCGGTAGCCGAGGCTACCCGATCGGCGGTGGCGTGGTAGTGGCTCTCAAAAAGTCGGACCTGTACAGCTCGCTTTGGAAGAGCTGCGACGAACTGCGTGGTGGCATGGATGCCAGCCAGTACAAGGACTACATCTTGACGATGCTGTTCGTGAAGTATGTCTCAGACAAAGCTAAGACCGATCGGAATTCGCTGATCGAGGTCCCTGCCAGAGGCTCATTCGACGACATGATCGCACTCAAGGGCGACAAGGAAATCGGCGACAAGGTCAACAAGATCATCGCCAAGCTCGCTGAAACCAATGACCTGCAGAAGGTCATCGACCTCGCCGACTTCAATGACGAGGAAAAACTCGGCAAAGGCAAAGAGATGCAAGACCGGCTCTCCAAGCTAATTACCATCTTCCAGGAACTTGACTTCCGTGGCTCCAGGGCTGAGGGCGACGACCTCCTTGGGGACGCCTACGAATACCTTATGCGTCATTTCGCCACTGAGTCCGGCAAATCAAAGGGACAGTTTTACACGCCGGCAGAGGTCTCACGCGTGCTCGCGAAGCTAATCAGCGTGACTCCGGATACGCCGCGTTCAGCCACGGTCTACGACCCGACCTGTGGGTCCGGTTCGCTGCTGCTTAAAGTTGCGGCCGAATCACGCAACGGACTGACTGTCTATGGCCAGGAGAAGGACAACGCCACGTGGGCGCTGTCCAAAATGAACATGATCCTGCACGGCAATGAGATCGCTGACATCCGCAAGGGCGATACGATCACCAGCCCGCAGTTCACCAAGGGCGGCAGCCTCGATACTTTCGATTTCATCGTGGCCAACCCGCCGTTTTCTCTCAAGTCTTGGAGCAACGGCCTGGAGAACGAATTCGGCCGCTTTGAATACGGCACACCACCTGAAAAGAACGGTGACTACGCATTTCTTCTCCACGTCCTGAAATCGATGAAGAGCAGGGGCAAGGCCGCGGTCATCCTTCCCCACGGTGTCCTTTTCCGCGGCAACGCGGAAGCCACCATCCGCAAGCAACTCCTAAAGCGTGGCTTCATTAAGGGCATCATTGGCCTTCCTGCCAACCTGTTCTATGGCACCGGCATCCCGGCCTGCATCATCGTGCTCGACAAGGAAAACGCCCAAAGCCGCACTGGCGTCTTCATGATCGACGCGTCCAAGGGCTTCCTGAAAGACGGTAACAAGAACCGCCTTCGTTCCCAGGACATGCACAAGATCGTCGACGTCTTTACCAAGCAGGAGGAACTTGTGCGCTATTCGCGCATGGTGCCCCTATCTGAGATTGGCAATGACTCCAACGACTTCAACCTCAACATCCCGCGCTACATCGACTCCTCCGAACCTGAAGACGTCCAGGACCTTTATGCGCATCTGCACGGTGGTATCCCGAACCGCGACATTGATGCCCTAAGTGCTAGCTGGGACGCCTTCCCGTCGCTGCGGCAGCAGTTATTCAAGAACACCGATCGTGTGGGATACAGCGAACTGATCGTCGATATCTCGGAGGTGCAGCAGGCCATCCTGGATTCGGATGACTTCTCCGGATTCTTCGACAACGTCCGCGCTGAACTTGCGGCTTGGCACACCGCTCACCGCGCTGTGCTGGAATCAATCGACGAGAACACGAAGCCCAACGATCTAGTCGTCGAACTAGGCGACGACCTGCTATCCCGCTTCAAAAGCACGGCACTGCTGGATGAGTACGACATCTATGAGCAGCTCATGACGTACTGGCATGGCACGATGCACGACGACATCTTCCTGGTCATGCACGAGGGCTGGCTGAACGCAGCCAAACCACGCAAGACCATCGAAGACAAAGACCGCAAGATTTCCGAAACCCCGGATCTCGTGGTCGGAGCGGGCCGATCGGCTGTCAAGTTCAAGATGGACTTGATCCCGCCCGCTTTGATCGTGAACCGCTTCTTCGCGAAGGAGCAGGCACACATCGACGAGCTGACTGCCGTCGCGGACCAAGCTGCTCGCCAGATCGAGGAGCACACGGAAGAGCACGCCGTCGAAGAGGGGCTCCTCGCCGATGCCATGGACGATGGCAAGATCAGTAAGGCCCTAGTCACTGCACGACTCAAAGAGTCCAAACGTGAACACGGCGACCCGGAAGAGATCGAAACCCTTGAACACCTGCTCAGGCTCTATAACGGTGAAGTAGCAGCCAAGAAGCTTGCCAAGGACGCACAAACCAAGCTTGACAGCAATGTCCTCGCCCAATACGGCAAGCTCACAGAACAGGGCGTGAAGGAGCTGGTTCTTGACGACAAGTGGCAGCAGTCCATCGCCAGTGGCATCGCCGGAGAAATTACGAAGCTGACCTCCAATCTGTTGGCCCGAATCAAGGAGCTTGGCGAGCGGTACGACGAAACGGTCGGTGATATTGAGGCAAAAATCGAAGTATTCAGCGCGCGGGTCGCCCTGCATCTGTCAGACATGGGGGTCAAATACTAATGACCTGCGAACCAATGGTTGACGAAGTATTGGAAAAGCGACCGACAATCGACTGGAAAAAGCTTTGCCTCCGCGATGTTGCAACCTTCGCATCAGGAACAACACCATCACGCGCTCGCCAATCTGAGTATTTCGACGGCGGAACGTTTCCTTGGGTCAAGACTATGGACCTCAATAACTCGAAAGTGTTTGCCACAGACGAATGCGTGACGGAACTCGCATTCAGGGAAACCTCGCTAAAGCTGAATCCATCAGGGTCGGTGCTTGTGGCTATGTATGGGGGATTTCAGCAGATCGGTCGAACAGGCATTCTTACGATGAATGCCGCCGTAAATCAGGCAATTTCAGTAATCAATCCTGATCCTAAGTACTTGTCGCCTAGTTTCTTACTATATGTTCTAAATTTCAGGATTGACTATTGGAAGACGGTGGCCAGCAGCAGCCGGAAGGATCCGAATATCACAAGTCAAGACGTAAGGAACTTTGTTCTTTTAGTGCCTCACATTTCAGAACAGAAAGCCATAGTAGAAGTTCTGGATGACATCAATGCTGTTATCTCCTCCTTGGAGGCCCTGCTTGCAAAGAAGCAAGCAATCAAGAAAGGCATGATGCAGATGCTTCTCACCGGCCAGACACGTTTGCCCGGATTCTCGGGAGACTGGACATCGCTCCACGTTGCTTCAAATTCAACCCTAAAGGCACGGATCGGATGGCAAGGACTTACCACCGACGAATATAGGTCCGATGGTGAGTGTCGGCTTGTAGGAGGCACAGAGTTCTCCGATGGGCGAGTTGACTGGAGTCGGACGCCGTTTGTCGACAGGTGGCGTTATGACCAAGACTCTGGAATCCAACTGCGCCAGGGTGACGTTCTCCTGACGAAGGATGGCACAATTGGGAAAACTGCCTTCGTTGATGAACTGCCCGGCCCATGCACACTGAATAGCGGTGTCTTTGTGATTCGGCCCACCAGGAAGGCGTATAACTCGCATTTCCTCTACTACATGCTCCGCTCCAAGAGGTTTGACGAATTTCTTTCAAGGCTTACTGCGGGATCGACTATTTCCCATCTGTATCAGCGCGACCTCGTGGGTCTCCTTCTGGATGTTCCTCCGACGTTGGAGGAACAGGGCGCCATCGCAAAGACACTTTATGGCGCTGATGCAGAGCTACGAGCATTGCGTGGTCGGCTCTCCAAAGCACAGTCACTCAAGCAGGGAATGATGCAAGAACTCCTGACTGGCCGTTTGCGATTGCAGTCCGTGGAGGCCACATCATGAGGCAGGATATTGAACGTATCTTTGGGGGAAATGAATTATGAGCACCGTTGGACAGATTGAACGTAGGACGCAGGACCGAGTAGTCGAGCTGTTTGAGAAGCAGCTTGGCTACGAGTATCTCGGTAGCTGGGAACAGCGCCAGGATAACTCGCACATAGAGACCAGCCTGCTCGAGCAAAACCTCCTGGCTCGTGGCTACGACAGCAACCTGTCCAACAGGGCGATTGAACAACTGAAGAAGTCGGCTTCCCTTGGTGGTGGCCGCAACCTGTATGAGGCGAACCGAGAGGTGTACGAGCTGGTTCGCTATGGGGTGAAGGTCCGACCAGGGATCGGGGAGCAGACTGAGACCGTCTGGTTGGTTGACTGGCACAATCCCGAGGCCAACCACTTTGTGGTCGCCGAGGAAGTCTCCATCAAGGGCGAGCACTCCAAACGCCCCGACGTTGTCCTGTACGTCAACGGTCTGGCGCTCGGCGTCATTGAACTCAAGCGTTCCAAAGTGGCCGTTTCTGAGGGTATCCGCCAGAACATCGGCAACCAGAAGAAGGACTTCATCCGCCCCTTCTTCACCACGGTGCAGTTAGTCATGGCCGGCAACGACGTCGAAGGTCTGCGCTACGGCGTCATCGACACCGCCGAGAAGTACTGGCTGGAATGGAAAGAACCATCCGACATCGAGGAGCCGCTCGATCGTGCGTTGGCGCAAGTGTGCTCCAAGGAACGATTCCTCGAAATCATTCACGACTTCATGGTCTTCGATTCAGGCACCAAGAAGACGTGCCGCCACAACCAGTTCTTTGGCGTCAAAGCTTCCCAAGAGCGCATTGCTAGGCGTGAGGGCGGCATCATCTGGCACACGCAGGGATCGGGCAAGTCCCTGACCATGGTGTGGCTGGCCAAATGGATCCGCGAACACCAGACGCTGGGCGACAAGCAAGCACGTGTTCTGATCATCACTGACCGTACTGAACTGGATGACCAGATAAAGAATGTCTTCGCCGGAGTCAACGAAGACATTTACCGAACCACGTCCGGAGCGGACCTGATCGGGGTCTTGAACAGCCATGACCCGTGGTTGGTCTGTTCACTTGTCCATAAGTTCCGCGGTGGCGATGATGATTCGGCGCAGGACGATGCCGACGGTGACTTTGTCGCCGAACTGAACTCAAGGATCCCGGCCGGGTTCTTCGCCAAGGGCAACGTGTTCGTCTTTGTCGACGAGGCCCACCGCACACAGTCCGGCAAGATGCACAAGGCCATGAAGCAGCTGCTGCCCGGTGCCATGTTCATCGGTTTCACCGGCACGCCGCTCCTGAAAGCCGACAAAGCGACAAGCATCGAGACGTTCGGCAGCTTTATTCACACCTACAAATTCAACGAAGCGGTCGAAGACGGTGTCGTCCTGGACCTTCGCTACGAGGCCCGCAACATCGACCAGGACCTGACATCGCCAGCCAAGATAGATCAGTGGTTCGATGCGAAGACCAAGGGCATGACGGATCTGTCCAAGGCCGAGCTGAAGAAGCGTTGGGGCACCATGCAGAAAGTGGTCAGCTCCGAACCGCGCGCCAAGCAGATCGTCAATGACATTTTGCTCGATATGGAGACCAAGCCCCGTCTGATGGACGGGCGCGGCAACGCCATGCTCGTGAGCGCCAGCATCTACCAGGCCTGCAAGTTCTACGAGATGTTCCGCCAAGCCGGGTTCAAGGGTAAGTGCGCAATTGTCACCAGCTACAACCCGCAGGCCGGCGATATCTCCAAGGAGGATTCGGGCCACGGAGCCACCGAGAAGCTGCGCCAGTACGACATCTACCGGCAAATGCTGTCAGACCACTTCGACGAACCGGCCGACCAGGCTGTGGCAAAGATCGAACAGTTCGAGAGAGACGTCAAGGAACGGTTCATCAAGGAACCAGGCCAGATGCGCCTGCTCGTCGTGGTCGACAAGCTCCTGACGGGTTTTGACGCGCCGTCGGCGACATACCTGTACATCGACAAGTCCATGCGCGATCACGGCCTTTTCCAAGCCATCTGCCGCGTCAACCGCCTCGACGGTGACGACAAAGACTACGGCTACATCGTCGACTACCAGGACCTCTTCAACTCCCTGGAAGACGCGATTACCGACTACACATCCGGGGCGCTCGACGGCTACGAAAAGACCGACATCGACGGACTGTTGAAAGACCGTGTCCAGCAGGCCCGCGAAGATCTCGAGGAAGCCCTTGAGCGCGTCCGCGCTCTCTGTGAGGCCGTTGAACCGCCCAAAGGAACGCTGCAATACCAGCACTACTTCTGCGCCGTTGACCACGGCAATGCGGAGCAGATCAAACGCAACGAAGCCAAGCGAGTCGAGCTCTACAAGTCGGTTGCAGGTCTCACCCGTAGCTATGCAGTAATTGCCAACGACATGGCGGAGGCCGGCTACTCAGATGCAGAAGCATCCGGTATCAGCAAAGAAGTCGCTCACTACGCGGCCGTCCGTGACGAGGTAAAACTCGGCGCTGGCGAAAACGTTGACTTCAAACAATATGAAGCTGGCATGCGGTTCCTCCTCGACACCTACATCCATGCCGATGGCTCCGAATTGGTCGCTGACTTCCAGAACGTGGGACTCGTCCAGCTGATCGTCCAGGAAGGCGCCGGTGCGATCGACAAACTCCCGGCTGGAATCAGGAAGGACCCTGAAGCGGTGGCCGAGACCATTGCCAACAACATCCGGAAGGTCATTGTCGACGAGCGCGCCATGAATCCGAAGTACTACGACAGCATGTCTAGTTTGCTCGATGCCATCATTGAGCAGCGTCGCCAGGGTGCCTTGGGCTATAAGGCATACCTCGAGCAGCTCATTGCCCACGCGAAGAAAGTCGGTTCAAAAGAATCCGACACGGTCTACCCTGACTGGGCCGTCAACGGAGCTCAGCGAGCCATCGTCGATTTCGGCTGGACTGATCTCGCCACCCCGATCCAGATCGACACCGCTGTGCGTCTCAGCAAGCCACACGACTGGGTTGGCAACAAGATGAAGGAGAAGGTCGTCGCCCGGGCCATACAGAAAGTCCTGCCCGATGGCTTCGACAGGTTCAGCGAACTCTTTGATCTGGTAAAGGCGCGCAATGAGTACCGCTAGCCCGTACCTCACCGTCTCCGGCATCGATGTCGACGTTATCTACAAGAACATCAAGAACCTGCACATCGCCGTCTACCCTCCTCTTGGCCGCGTCCGCGTGGCTGCTCCCGAGCGTCTAGACGATGACGCCATCCGCCTGGCTGTTGTGCAACGCCTGCCGTGGATCAAGCGGCAGCGCGAACAGCTTAGGACAGCCGTCCGTCAGTCCGAGCGAGAGATGGTTGCAGGGGAGTCCCACTTTGTTTGGGGGAGACGTTACCGACTCCAGATCGTCGAATCTAAGGGTCGGACTACCTTCGCAACCGCAGGTGCACGCCTTCGGTTGTCGACCCGTGCCGAGAGCACAGCCGAACAGCGATTAGCAGCATTGGAACGCTGGTATCGGCAGCAACTCAAGGACGCGATCCCCGAACTTATCTCCAAATGGGAGCCTGTTGTTGGCCGACAGGTGCCCAAGTGGACCGTCCGGCGCATGAAGACAAAATGGGGTACGTGCAACCGGGAGTCCGGACACATCTGGCTGAATCTGGAACTGGCCAAGAAGCACCCGCGCTGCCTGGAGTACATCGTGGTCCACGAGATGACTCACTATCTGCAGCGGGCCCACGATGATGCGTTTACTGAACTGATGGACAAGTTCCTGCCGGACTGGCGGGCGAGGCGTGATGAGCTGAATTCTGCGCCGCTGAAGCAGGAGGAATGGTAGTTGGAAGTTCGTCGGGTTGAGATTGAAAACTACAAGGGTATCAAGTCGTTGGACTTCCGCATCCCCAAGGATCAGCGCTTTGTGTGCCTGGTAGGTCCGGGGGACGCTGGAAAGTCAACGGTTCTCGAGGCGATTCACCTAGCCGTGAGTGATCGATGGAATATCACGGTCTCCGATACCGATTTCTACAACTGCGATCCAAGCAGCTCGATTCGGATCAGGGTCACAGTGGCCGATCTGGACGAACGACTACTCAGAGAGAATGCCCTTGGGTTGTGTCTCAGCGGAATTTCCGAGGACGGCACCATGCATCGGGATCCGGCCGACGGCACAGATCCGTGCGCGATCGTGCAGCTCGAAATTGATGCATCCTTGGAGCCACATTGGACTGTGGAGCGCTACGGTGAACCGGATTCCGGCCAAGTACTTAGCGCTTCGGTCCGGCGCGCGTTTGCCGCGCTTAGAGTTGACGAACGAATTGACGTACATCTTCGGTGGACCCGTACCTCTGCGCTTGGCCGCCTGTCAGGACAAGCTGGTGGCACTACGTCTGCGATGGCTGAAGCCGCCAGGGCGGCACGCATGGCCATTGAGAATTTGGAGTCATCAGAACTAAGCCAAGTGAGCCAAAGCGTCCAGGCTCGGTTTCACGCTGTCGGAGGCGGCGACTTTGAGGCCATACGACCGGGGCTCGACACCTCGTTGTCGTCCGCTGGTGGAAACTTGGCCCTTTATGAGGGAGGTGTTCCGCTGACCAACTATGGATTAGGCACCCGTCGCCTTGCCGGTGTAGCGGTGCAGCAGTTGGCTGCGGGCAGCAGATCGATCGTCCTCATAGATGAGGTCGAGTACGGCCTTGAGCCTCATCGACTGGTTAGCTTTCTCCGACACCTCAAGGCTGATCCAGTGATCAAGCAAGTCTTCGTGACAACACACTCACCGATTGCCGTAGAACAAATGGCTACAACCGATCTCGCGATCATCCGTAGCGGCACGGACCAAACGACAGCCGCTTTCCTTGACGCCAAGTCGAGTACAACAACCAGGCTTCAGCGACAGCGCCCATCGTCCTTTTTGGCTCGGCGACTGGTAGTGGTGGAAGGAAAGACCGAGGAAGGCTTCCTGTTGCAGCTCATTGAGCACTGGGATTCTGAACGTCTGGACCGTGGGGCCAGCACTGCGGCCGGACGCGGCGTGGTTATCCAGGATGGACAGGGCGGCAGTGATGCTCCACCGCGCGCCGCAGAGTTCCAGAAGCGAGGATATGAGACGGCCTTGCTGCTGGACAATGATGACCGCAGCATCGATAAGGCGGTTCGGCGAGCTGAAGAAGCAGGCTCTACGGTTTTTCGATGGACTGAAGGGTTCAACACCGAGACGGAAGTTGTCTCGGAACTGACTACACGGGACCTGACCAGTCTTCTGCAATTGGGCATCTCTGTCCGCCGTAATGAGGCAACTGTGCGCAATGACCTCCTTACTTCTGGCCTGCCGGACGTCGTCACAGGGCTGGATGTAGACCATTGGGTGGAGTACTGCGACGTCTCCCTTGAGGACGCCCGGCAATTCATTGGCGCTGCAATGGTTGAAGCGGAATGGTTCAAGGGCGTCGATCAGGGTCGAGAACTTGGCGAATGGGTGATGACGAATCGCAGTTCGTTTTCGAACACAGATCTGGCGGCAACGCTTCATGGCCTGAAGACATTCATCTACGGTGACCTCGGGCTGGCGCCAGACGTTGCGGGTGACAGTGTTGGATAAGGAGCTGAAGTTGCTGGCCGAGAGGGTGTTGGCGGCAGCTCCCGCGAGTCTGGAGATGCCAGCTGGCACCGGAAAGACGCACCTTCTCGCGGCCGTGGCGGCTAGGGCGACAGCGAATGAGCAAAGGTGCCTTGTTCTCACGCATACCAATGCTGGTGTTGACGCGCTCAGAAAGAGGCTCCGAGCCTTTGGAGTTTCACCATCCATGGTCGTC
The DNA here is from genome assembly GCF_002009585.1 of Arthrobacter sp. SRS-W-1-2016. Taxonomy (NCBI): domain Bacteria; kingdom Bacillati; phylum Actinomycetota; class Actinomycetes; order Micrococcales; family Micrococcaceae; genus Arthrobacter; species Arthrobacter sp. SRS-W-1-2016. Next base: position 54,907 of record NZ_MTPV01000064.1, read on the forward strand.
GTCGACACGATTGCAAGTTGGGCCTTCACGCTCGTGAGAAGTTATTCGGAGCTGGCCGGCGTTTCTGTCCCTTCGACGCCCGACTGGTCGAAGTCGGGTGCCTATCTTACGGGAGCCATCAAAGTCGCGGCGGCCGATGCGGTCAAACAAGTCCATAGGGCAAGCTTTCAGCTTCTCTTGGTTGACGAGTACCAAGACTGCTCCATGAGCCAGCACGAATTCATTCTTAATCTTCACAAGGCCGTGCCCCAGGCTCTGGTCTTCGGGGACAGGCTCCAGGGGATCTTCGGATTCGATCCAGAAGATCCCCTTGTTGACTGGGAAAGCTCCGTGTTTCCCTCTTTCCCCCTTCTCGACATGGACCATGTCCCGCACAGGTGGAGGGAGCACAATCAAGACCTTGGCCAATGGATCCTCGAAATTCGCGGCGGGTTAAGGGATGGAGCGATCGTCGATTGGTCCCAAATGCAGGTGCCGGGGCTTGCCTGGGTCGATTCTAGGCACACAGGGCTTGCAGAAATCGCCTACGCATTTCGAAACTTCGATGAATCTGTCGTTCTCCTGGACAAATGGGCCGGAGACGTTGCAAATCATGCAAGTCGACTCGGCGGAGCTTACACAGTCATGGAGGACATTCAAGGCAAATTCATGCACGAAGAACTTCAAAGCCTCGCCCGTGTGTCCCCTACTGACTACGCCTTCTGGCTTGCGTCGTTTGCCAAGAAGTGCTTCACGGGGCTGGCTGGAATAGACCAAACGGTCCTCCGGAGACTGAAGGCAGGTTCGGTGGCGTCTGAACTCAAGCGCGACGGAATTGAGCCCATCTTGGTGTCACTGGATGAACTGCGTGCCAGGCCATCGTTAGCTCTATTGGTAGCGACGGCCGGTGCCTTTGAGCACACGAAGGGCGTTCGGATCTATAGGCGAGAAGCATGGAAAGACGCGATCTCGGCCCTCAGCGCGGCGTCGGCTAGCTCCAATTCGCCAGCCGACGAACTCTCGATGATTCGAGACAGAGTCAGGCGCGTTGGGCGACGGGCACATGCGCGCGTTGCGTCAAGAACTTTGCTTGTAAAAGGACTCGAATACGATCACGTGATTATTGCGAATGGCGACAAATTCAACGACCCGGAGAATCTGTACGTTGCGCTGAGTCGGGCTCGAAAGTCGGTAACGATTCTCAGTTCCAGGCCATCAGTGATACTTGGGCAATAGTCCGCGCCCGGACTCGCCGAGGTTCCGAAGGAGGGCCCGTCACCCTGATTGCCGTCTAATACAGCCGTGTAAGGGCTCGTATTATTCCCCGTGCCGGGTGATTTCCGAGTAGCCCCTGTTACCCCAACGATGAAGGTACTCTGTCATGAGGCAACACTAAGTCAGAGGGCTGTGTAGCGCCTGTTTGACATCCGTGAACTTATCGAGACCGACAATCCGTCACCCCTTTTCAGGATTTCCTGGTGGCGTGCGGCCCCGTTCTAAACCGTTGGACCGTTGTCACGTTCCTGGCCACCAAACCGCTCAAGTGTATCGGTAAGGTCCGGTGACTCGGTCGCCTTGGCGATGTAGTGCTTTTCGGTAATGGCAGTTCCTGAATGGCCGAGCTGCGCAGCGGCATGTTTCGAGCTGTATTCCTTGTCGATGAGCGTTGCTACTGACTTTCGAAATACGTGTGGTGTCACCCAGTCATAGGGCGAGCCGGCGCGCGCGTCCCGCCACTGCCTGCGGAAGTTATGAGGACTTCGCACGGTTCCAGTGGACGAGGGAAACAGCATATCTTCGGGCATGGGCTGTTCCGCCGCGTGCTTGCGCTCGAGCGTGTGCGCGGCGAAGGGGGGTATCTTCATGGTCCTGAAACCGGCTTTTGTCTTGGGATGGTCCTGCCGATAGGCGCTTCGGCCTTTCTCCATGACAACTGTCCCAGAAATCGTGATTGTTGGTGGCTTTGCTTCCAGGTCGATGTCTTGCCACCGGATGGCAAGGACCTCGCCAATGCGAGCGCCGGTTGCGAGGAAGATGTCCAGCACGTCAAGGAGATCTGATGCCCGGGGGCGCCCCTTTTGGGCAGGGTCGTTCTGCCAGTCGCGAATGATCGAGCGGAGCTTCTGAACGTCTTTTACGGATAGGGCTTTGACGTTCTTCGTCGCTATCTTGATGGGTCCGACGTCACGGATCGGATTGCTGTGGAGGGCATCGTGTCTTACGGCCAGCCCGATGATTCCTGTGAGAACAATCTTCGAGTGGCGCGCGGTGGCCGGGTGGTCAACGGCAACGCTCTTCAAGAAACGGTCGAGCCGGCCGGTAGTAAGTTCATTCAGTCGCAGCCCTGATAGCGCAGGTGCTATGACGCGCTTGTAGGTGTCGTTGTAGCCGTCGATCGTCCGCCGACCGGCGCGGCCGCTGCTTTCGATTTCGGCGAACCACAGAGCGCTGAGCTCCGACAACCGCATGCTGCGGTTGATCTCAGATTTGATCGGGGCTTGCCGGTCCTTGAGCATCGTCACGAGAACCCGTTCTGCAGCGGCGCCGGTGTCACCCCAGGCTTCAGCAGCCCGAGTTATTCCGTCCGTGTCGCGGTATCTGGCAGTAGCCCGCCATCTGCCGCCTGGGACCTTTTGGCGGCGGATTTTGCCCCAGGTTCCCAATGGAAGCGGTGGTCTTGGGGACATCTAGGATTCCAAGCGCGAGGACAACCATGAGTTGAAGTCACTACGGCTGATCCGGAGATGGCGGCCGATTCGGTAGGCGCGGGGGCCGAGGTGCTTCACCCGCCACTGATAAAAGGTCTGCTCGGGAATCTGCAATTGGGTGCAGATGTCCTTCGGGGTCAGCCATTGTTCTTCGGCAGTTTCTGTCGTGATTCTGCGTTCTGGTGTCGTTGTCATCAGTGTCTCCGTCGTGTCCGTGGGTTGACCGCTGGCAGAAGGACCAGCCGTGTTCCTCGTTCATGGGAACGGACGGGCTATGCGGCATGACGGTGTTGTGGAAGCTTGCGCCCAGGTCATTGATTTGACCCTGGACTCGTTCGGGGGAGGCATCAAACTCCCGGGAGGATCGTTGCACGAGGCCGACCCGATGCAGCAAATTGAGATGGCGGCGGATCGTGGACGTCGAAGTCTGCAGACCACTCGATATTTCCGTGCACGTGGCCGGTCCGTTTCTGACCAGGAACCGGACGATCTGGCTTCGCGTTTTGTTCATCAGGATGTTCGACATGGAGACCAGCTGCCAAGAGTATTTTGAACCTGCTGCTGTAGACGGGTCTACACCAGCAGGGTACGCCGTGCGAAGTCTTGATGGAAGAGAAACGCGGTAAGCACCATTTTTGATTGCCCGGGCATACCACCCACGGAATACTGGGACACAGCAAGACTCCGGTTCGAGCTGAGCCGGTCGGTGCAGACATCTGACGATCAGGAGTGGGTAATGCGGCAAGATGGGGCACGACGCGGCGACTCGTCGTCTCCCCAAGCGCAACTTGCTCGCCGTCTGAATCTGTTGCTCGACGTCGTCGTTGCCGAGCGCGGGCATCCGGTGACTTTCAAGGAAGTTCAAGAGGAACTAGCCGCCAGGGGCATCAAACTCTCCCGCGCCCGCTGGTTCTACATGAAGGAAGGGTCCGGCCGTCTGGTGACAGACCCGGTCCTCTTGACCGGCCTGTGCGACATCTTCAATGTCGACCCCTCCTATTTGGCGGGCCGTGACGACGCGCTCCCGGATCGCATCGACTCGCAGCTCGAGTTCGTCAAGTCGCTGCGTGCCGCCCGGGTCAAGTCTTTTGCTGCCAGGACGTTGGGTGATGTGTCACCGGAAACGCTGCGCGCGATCTCGGAGTTCCTCAACAAGGATATTGGCCTCCATCCTGAAGGGGAGCGCGCTGCGGCTACTCCTCCAGCAGATACTGAAGATGAGCCGCCAGCAGTTCCTTGATCCGCTCAGGGTTGGCTGAGTAGCGCGGTGATCGGCCGTGTCGACGGCCTGGTTCAACATCGACGACGATCGCTCCCGACTCTTCGAGAGCCAGTAGGTGTTTGGCCACGCTGGGCTCGCCCGCGCTCACCGCGTCCACGATGTCTCCACGCGTTGCCGGGCCGTGCGCTGAAAGGTACCGGAGGATTTCATTCCGGGATCTGTTGCCGAAGGTCGCGACGGCAGCCTCGACGTCGGCCGACCATGCGCCGTCGTGAGGCTGGGTAATCCGTGGCATGGATCCATTCTGGTCGAACTCGGGGAAAAAAGTAAGTCTCGCAGTCTTGACGATACTTTAACTATTCTTGACAATAGTTTGTATAGCTTTATTTCGATTGTGGGTGGCTTCGCTTGCAGACTGCTACCCGTAGGTCCCGGGGGAGCCCGCGGCAGAGTTACTGGAATCTGTTTGCCGAAGCGGTGAAGACCATGAGTGTCGATACCAGGGCGAATCAAGCCCAACAGAAACAACCACCAACAACCACTATCGATGTATCTCTGAACAGGCCTCCCGAGCCTGTGCAAATCCCCGTTGATCAGATAATGGTGGCAGTCGACGGGGTACGGCGGTATGTCGTTTCCCACCTGTCCCGGATCGGCCGGGCGTGCGACGTCGACGACGTCATGCAAGACATCCGGGTGGCCGTCTGGGACGGAGTCGCCCGCGGCCACTACCACCAGCTCCCCGGCGTTCGCTTTGAGGCATGGGTACAGGGCGTGACTGCCAATGTCTGCGCGGCGCACATTCGTCACGAGCTATCCCATCAGACGCTGCCGCTCCTCATAGAACCGGCCGACGACGGCCCGACCTCGTCGGACGGGCTCGCGGTCCTGGGGATCGACCGGAGCGGGGATAGAGGTGCCGAAGGGGTTGTCGACCAGGAGTGGGCGCGAACAATTGTCGCCCTCACCCACGCCAGCGTGCATGAGGGGATTTGGGAACGTGCCTTAGACAGCCTCAACAGTCCTCGGCGGTACGGACCGCCCTCGTCACAGGACCGACGTAGATGGCATGCGGTGACAGTGGTGCGCCAGACGGCGCGGACTGTTCAAAGGGCTCTGGAGGTTGAGCCTTCTGAGTTGCAAAGCATCGATGACGTCTGCCAGCACGCTGCTGAATGCTTGCCGACTACGGTGCTGCGCCGAGTCGCAGCAGATATTGTTCGTCGCGATGTTCATGGGCCGGAGAGAAACCGAGCCCTGCAATCCTTAGCCGCCGAGCTAGGACTTACCGAACGCTATCTGGCTGTGCAAATCGGTTTCGCTCGGCGGCTGTATCAGGCGTCGTGGAGGATTCTCCGGAATGGAATGGCGCCCGCCTGCTGAGTCATGTCGTGAGGCCGTGCTGCGCGCAATGAAAGCGATGAGGAGGCAGACATGAGGCTGTTGCCGAGGCGTATCCTGCTGGGCTCAGTGAAACGGCGGTCCTGGTGGATCGGCGTCCTGGCAATTCTGAGCGTAGCGGGGGCAATGTTCATTCTTGGGCTTCCCATGGGCGGGACCCGAAAAGAGCCCATTCCGGCTTCGACGACGGGCCCGGCAACCACTGGTCCGGCGGCGTCGTCGACCTTCTCGACAGTCGCATCGCCGACGGCAGCTTCCGCGGTGGAAACTCCACCCGCGATCAGCGCACCACGCACAACGGACTATCGGAGGCTCGCTTCCGCGGCAGCCACGGCGATTTACACCTGGGACACGCGAACGGCGTCGTACTCTGAGGTCTACTCCCGGCTCCGCGACTGGTGGGACGTTCTGCCGGACGGGTCCAACCCCCTTACGGTATTTGTGCAGGAGTTCGAAGCAACCGGCGTCAACGCGGGAACATATGCAACCTTGGCGGGGGAGCAAGCGCGCCGTTCGGCGACGGTCCAGTCCCTTGTGTGCGACGGCGAGTTGGCCAAGGTGCGCGACCACCCGGCGCCCTGGGTTGGCCTCCATGTGTGCACAGCCATTCTGAGGGTTGTGGATCAATCGAACTCGGACCGCAACGCCTACGCAGCTCCCGTGAGCGTCATGGTGAATTGTCCGCCGGCCACTACAGCCCCGATCGATCATTGTGTAGTCGTTGGCTTCTACGCGACGCCGAGCAGGATCGTCTACTGATGCCTGTTCCCGCGGTTCTGACCGGGTTGGCGAAGCGCCGAGCTATTCTGCGGGCATCGACGGCCGCGGTTATGGCACTGGCCCTGGTCTGTGCCTTGGCGTTTTGCGCTGGTGTGGCAGTGTTTGCCGCCAACTCGGCGACCACTGCTGGCACTTGCTCGCTCGGCGCGATCGCCGATGGCCAGCCGCCATCGGATGGAACCAGTGGTCTCGAGATTCAGCCACACAGCGAGGCGCCGACCACCCTAACTTCGGGACAGGTGTCGGTGGCCCGGATCTACATTGCGGTCGGAAAGCAAATGGGAGTGCCGAGGGACGGCCAAATCATCGCGATCATGATGGCCCTCCAGGAATCCGGACTGAGACTCCTGGCGAACACAAATGTTCCGGCTTCGCTGTTGATTCGGCACGACGGCGTCGGCAGTGACCACGACTCCCTTGGCACCGCCCAGCAACGTCCGGCCGCCGGCTGGGGGACCGTCGAGCAATTGATGGACCCTAATTACAACGCACGCGCCTTCTACGGCGGCCCTGGCGGTCCCAACGATGGCATCCCGCGTGGGCTACTTGATGTCCCGGCCTGGCAATCGATGGATAAGGGCAACGCTGCGCAAGCCGTTCAAGTTTCGGCCTTTCCAGAGCTGTACGCGCGGTGGGAACCGGAAGCAACGGCAGTCGTCGACGCGCTCGCAGCTGGCACTCCACCAGCTTCTTGCGACAGCGTTCCGAACGGCTCGGCGGCGCCAGGAATACCGCCAAATTTGAGCCAGACCCGGAATGACATTCTGCGCTTTGCTCAAGAAGGGCTGGGCGGGGCATACGTATGGGGTGGAACGGCGTTCAAAGCGTGGGACTGCTCGGGCTATGTTCAATGGATCTATAAGCAGGCGGGGATCAACCTCCCACGAGTAGATCAGTGGACCGTCGGGCAGCGAACGGATAATCCGCAGCCGGGGGATTTGGTGGTGCAGAATCCGCAGGGGCCCAACAACTGGGGGCACGTCGGCGTCTACGCGGGTGATGGCATGATGTACAGCGCACTCAATCCAGCTGTTGGGACGCTGTTACATCCTGTCGATTGGAACAAGGGTTCGTCCTATTTCAACGTTTTAGACTGATCCCCAGAAGGTCGAAAATGAACTGTACGATGTGTGGTCGCTAGCTTGTGGAATCGGACTTTCAATCGATTGTGTTTGAGATGGCCATGAACCTAAAGACTTGCTTCAGCGGTCGATCGACCTTTGTTTAGACCTTCCACCGATCGGCAAATTCGCAAGATGGTCGGCTACGTCTGAAGGTCATAGCGCTTATCCCGCTGGCGAGAGTAAGCTCATGAAAGACTGAGACGAAAAGAAGTCGGTTCGGATCTCGGAGATGTTGAGAGGCTGCGAAGATGTCGAGATGCTCGGATGCGCAAGGACCGTGTTGGCTGCCGGTTTCCGCGCATCTTTGTTCCGGCGAAGGTCTAGACTCGCTGATTGATCAAGGCGCGTGCCGTTCAGCAGCCACGATGGAGGCGACGAGTGTCCACGATGGAAAATGAAACGGCGTTTGAGCGCCACAAGGCCACAGAGCATGCTCTGAATAGCCAAAACAAGGCCCGGGACATGATCCTTAGCCGCGCCGAAGACGGTCAACAGATCGATGTTGAGACTGAAGAGTTGGTCGCTCGTGAGTGTGGTCTCAATGAGACCGATCTTCAGAGGGTCTTGGGAGCACTTCAGGCAGATGGACTACTCGTCTACCGGCCAACTGGCTATGTCAAGGCACCCACTCAAGATGAAGTCCAGCGTGAACTTTTAGAACTCGCTTCTCAATGATCGTGGGCCCCTCCTTTGAAGACGCCTCAGGTGGCGCCTGGGAGAGGTATGTCCCCGAGAAGGCGGAACGGATTCCAAGGTCCGCTCCTGAACGCGACGCGGATCGGATCCTATACTCGACGGCCTTTCGAAGACTTGATGGGATAACTCAGGTGGCCGCCGCTGGCGAGGTTGCCCTTTTTCACAATCGTCTTACGCACTCGCTCAAGGTCGGCCAGGTTGGACGAAAGATCGCTGCTTCGATTAATTACCAAGCGCGGCTCGACCATAAGGTTCGTCGTGCGTGTTTTCAGTATTCTGGTCTCCCCTTCAATGAAAAAGCCGAAGAAGCGATCGATCCGTGGATCTTGGAAGCTGCCGGCATGGCGCACGACCTCGGACACCCTCCATTTGGGCATATTGCAGAGGCTGTCTTGCAGAAAGTGCTCGGAAAAACCCCGAACGATCACGAGACATTAAAGGTTCCGGAGGGATTTTCGTTAAACGATAGTTTTGAAGGTAACGCCCAAAGCTTCCGCATAGTGACAAGGCTTGCGTTTGGAAGGCTCTCTCTCAATCAACAAAACAAAGCCGAGGGGCTCAACCTCACCAGAGCGACGCTTTCCGCAATTTTGAAGTATCCCTGGCTTTGCAACCAGAGACCAAACGGGGTTGACGCGCTTAAGTTGAAATGGGGAGCGTATGACTCCGAAGCTGCGATACTTTCTTGGTCGCAACAGGGAGTCTCCCATGAGCAGCGTCTGCGCCCGGATGGACTACCTGAATGGCGGTCCATCACAGCTCAGGCTATGGACTGGGCCGATGATATAACGTACGCCGTCCATGACGTCGAGGATTTCTGCCGCGCGAAACTAATTCCCGCAGAAATCCTCAGCAAATCCGACCCGAACTCTGCTCTGGTTGCCGGATTCTGGGACTACTGTGCGCATCACCTGCGCGGAAATACACTTATCGCGGAAAAGCTCGGTTTGGATAAATCGAGCACCGATCAACGTCTCCTGAAAATATTCAATGAGGTTCGGCGACGTCTGCCTGAGGCTTCTCAGGCGACCAGGAGTGAAAGGGAGTCCTTCAGGCGCTGGTCTTCGGAACGAATCGATGCGTTTACTGACCCTGGCCCGGACGGCATCTTTCTGAACTCAAAGACTGGATTCCTGGATGTCGCGCTTGAGTCTTTGGTTGAAGTGGAGATTCTTAAGAAACTGACGTGGTATTTCGTTATTAACCGCCCAGCGCTCGGCTCTGCGCAGCGAGGCCAGGCGAAAATCATCCGCGAACTCTTTGTATGGCTCTCTGAATGGTCTCAGGGCGAGTACCAAGGACCCCAGTGGGACAGTCCATCTGTCGCGAGAACGGAGTACAACCTCAACGGGCTTCCTCCTCGTCTAATCGACTACCTAGACGTCACCTATTGGCAGACGCCACCTGATGGAGGCTACAAAACGGCCAGCGAAAGAATAGCCAGGGCGGTTGTGGACTACATAGCAAGCCTCACCGAAAGACAAGCCGTTGAGTTGCACTCGCGTCTTGCCGGCGTCACCACCGCATCCATGCTCGACAGTTGGTTTCAGGTGTGAGGTTTTTCCTCAGGATGGGTATGCGCCAATTGCACAACAAAAAGGTCGACCCAATCGCGTTCCTATGACAGGGAAGTCATGGTGGAGATCCGCATCGATATCAGTCAGTCCCTATTCCGCGTCCGTCATGTCGCTCCACCCCTCTGCCTCCATGAAGTCTTGAGCCCACACAGCTCATTCCTCTGGAAGACGACGGACGGAGCACTCGATGTTGCTGGCAGCGGTAGATCCCGGGATCACACCGAATCCTAACTTCCCATTTCTTGCCTCACTGAAGGAGATCGGCGGTGGCATCCTCGTCGGTGCCTTCATTGTGATCGCTATCGTAGCGATCGTCGGAGCGGCGATGCTCCTGGCCGGCAAATTGAGCCAGTCGTCGCGGCTGGCGTCCGGCGGTGGCATGATCTTGCTCTGGACCGGTCCGGTGGCTGCGATCCTTGGTGGCATCAACGGCTATATTCTCTGGTCCCAATCGGCATTCCCGCTCGGATTCTAGGCCCGGTCCGTCATGCCGGTTCAGTGTGACCTGGATGGGTGGTGGCCGCCCGGGTGTGGCCTCGTTTCCCAGGCGAACGATGGTTTCCTCGGAGCCGTCACGGCCCTTTTTGCGAATATTCTCCAAAACATCGCGTCCTGGATCTGGTCGTTCATCACCGGGGCCTTCAGCGTCTCGAACGTTGATGACTCGCAATGGATCGCCGTGCAAGGGCTGACGAATTGGTGGGTGGTCGTCATGATGACCCCGCTCGTCGTGGCAATGATTCTTCAGCTTCTATCGGGCCTGATCAGCCAACAGCCCCGCCGGTTGGTGAGGGCGCTGGTAGGCGGTGCAGCCGCCATCCCCATGGTGGCCGGAGCAGTTTTCCTCGCTCGCCAGCTCACTCACATCGGCGACTCCGCGTCGCAAGCAATCCTCGACTCCATGGGGACGGATCCCTACGTGGTGTTCATGCGGCTCTTCGGATTCGAACGGGCACCCGCGGGATCCGGCCGGGACTGGAACGTCGTGTCATTGGCTCCCGGCTCTAGCAGCGGGGCAGCCGGGGCAGTGATCGTCACGGCGATGGCCGTCATCGTTGTCTGGATTTTGGCATTCATTCTCATGTGCTCGATGATCTTCCGATCCTTCGCGCTCATTGTACTTGCCGCAGTCGCTCCCGTTGCTCTCATGCTCATGCCGTGGGAGAAGACAAAATCCTGGGGACGACGGTGGTGCGAGATCGTCGTCGCGCTGCTCATCGCCAAGCCTCTGGCCGCAACGATTCTCGCGGTTGCCATCAAGCTCTTCGCCGAGTCGAAATCGTTCGCCGGCCTGGCCGCCGGGGTTGTCGGTATGACGCTGGCGTGCGGTGCTCCTCTGATGGCCTTACGGCTCGTCAGTTTCGCCGGCGGGGAGCTGGCTGCGGCTGCACAAACTGCCGGCGGCGGTCACATCCTTTCGCGAAGCACCAGCTTCACTGCAAGGCAGATCAGCCGACAGGCCGGTGGCCGATTCACGCTCGCTGGCCTTGCTGCCCGTTCGTCGATAACTCGCCCGATCCCGTCCAGTCGCCCCCAATTTCCGACGACCGCGTTGCCGCCCAAAGTGCCACTACCCGGCGCGCCGACTGGTACGACGACGTCGCGATCGGCTGCCCGAAATGACACCCCTTTGATGCTCGACGACGGCACATCTGCGCCCAGTCCGGCCTCGCCTCGGGCGCGCGGCACAAGTGTGTCGCTGGCGACGTCTGGGGCGCCGGCCCACGGATCTGTTCACGGCATCATTGACGATCGGCCGAGTCGTTCGGCGTCGCGTCCCTCGCCCGTTCCCGAGGCCTCTCCATCGATAGCGCCGCCGGTGCAACCATCGGTCCGCTCGCAAACGAATATCCAGCCCCCGAAAGACAGTGATTCCCGTGTCTGAAAATTCACGCACTCTCGAGGCCGTCAAGTTTCCTCGGTACGAGCGGCGCGGCTTGTTCATGGGCTTGAAGTGGTATCAGTTACTCCTCCTGGCGTGCGGTGTCCTCGTTGCGAGTGTGGCCTCGGCCGCTAACGGACCGGTCGGACTATTCGCGTCGGGACCGATGTGGCTCGGGCTAATGCTGCTCGGATTGCTACAGTACTCGCGGATTCCCTACCCGGTATGGGCGGGCCATGCTGTCCTGTTCTTCCATCGATCGTTAGTCAGTCAGACTCGTTTTCTCGTCCGGCCCGAGCGGGCTGTCCTTGCGGGCCGTCTGGCACTCCCGGGCGGACTGGGAAACCTCGAGCTGCGTCGAACGTCGCGGGGCGAGTCGTTCATCATTGACGCCCCGGGCAGGGAGGCCCTCGCGGTACTGCGGTGCAGCACGAGGTCTTTCGCGCTCTTGGACACCGACGACAAAGCCTGGGCAGTACAGGCGTGGTCCCGTGTTCAGGCGGGCATGGCCCAGCGCAGCACTGTCGCGAGAATTGCCGTTCAGGACTACACGGTTCCGTATCCGTCGAAGGCCCTGCGTGACTTCTACGACCACGCAGTGGCGCGGCTGAAGGAAGGGGACGGTGAGCTGACCTGGGGCGAGCGCTCGTATGAGGATCTGATTTCTGCAGCTGGGTCGGCCATGAGCCACGATCTGCTTTTGACTCTGGTCGTGGACACTGCCAAGGCCCGGCGCCGGATCAAGGAGTCGGGCGGGGGACTGGTCGGCGTTGAACGCGTACTCCGGTTGGAGGTGGAGGCCATGATCACCGCACTGGGAACACACAACGTCAAGGTCGAGGAGTGGCTCCGCGAGGACGGAATCCTCGGGGTTTTACGCGGCGCCTTCGACCCGTCGGCTGTCGCCATTCACCGGCAGACACCAGCCACCCAACCCATGCGCCAGAGCGATCCGGCGTCCAAACTGCCTTCGGGCCCTATGGCCGTCGAGGAGCACTGGACCTATGTGCGCACCGACTCCGGTTTTCATCAAACGTTCTGGATCGCTGAGTGGCCGCGGCAGAAGGTCTTTCCCGGCTTTCTGCATCCACTGATTTATGTGGGCGATTTCCGCCATACGGTGACTGAAGTGATCCGGGCAGTGCCCACAACCGAGGCACTGCGGGATATCCGTTCTGCCCAGGAAGCTCATGAAACCCGGCGTCGAATCAATACACGGTTCGACAGGCCTCTTACGCGTGAGCAAAAGGCAGAAGAAGAGGAAGTGGCCCAGCGAGAGGAAGAAATCGTTGCAGGCCACGGTGACGTGCGGCCCGCGGCATACATCACGATCACTGCAGCCACGCTCGAGGATCTGGCGAGACATAGGCAGGAGCTTGAGTCGGCGGCCGCGGGGACGTTCGTTGAATTGCGACTGCTGGCCGGGCAGCAGTGGGCGGCGTTCGTCGCCGGTGCCCTTCCGCTCGGTAGGGGGCTCCGATGAAGCGGACCATCCAAAATGTTCAATACCTCCCGTCGGGTGGCAACCGTCGGCAAAGGAAGGAACGACGCCAGCGCGAAGTAGCGGGGGAGAGCGGACCGTGGATGTCTGGGCTGCGGGGCTTCCGGGACACGATCGATGGTCGGCTGGACGGTCACGAACACGGTGGGGACTGGGGGAGCAGGGAACCGAATTCCTTGCGGGGCCCGCATCGGTTGCGGCCGGCACCGCACCGTGCTTCCACACTGACGTTTGCGGCGGCCTATCCGTTCATCACGGAATCGGGCCTGGGCCATGAGGGAACGTACATCGGCACGGACGTCTTCGGGTCTGGAGCTTTTTCCTACGATCCGTGGATTCTCTATGACAAGGGTGTCATCAGTGGCCCGTCGATCGTTGTCATCGGCACCGTGGGCACAGGCAAATCCATGTGCGGAAAATCCCTGGTGGCCCGGTCGATCACGCTTGGGCGGAAGGCGGCCGTGGCGTCTGACCCCAAGGGGGAATGGGTTGCCGTGGCCAAAGCTGTAGGCGGCAAAGTCATTTCCGTCGGCCCGGGCCGCTCAGCCCGGGTCAACCCCCTCGATGCCGGTCCGCGTTCCAGCGTACTGAGTGAGGCGCAGTGGCAGGCCGTGGTGCGCCAGCGCCGTCGCTATCTTTTGGTGGCGTTGGTGTCCCTTATGCGGCAGGGCATGCCCCTGCGCCCTGTGGAGCACACGGCGTTGGACATGGCGCTCATGGAAACGGTCGCCCAGAACTCGAACCCGACCCTACCCATGGTCCTGGACCACCTCTTGAACCCTTCAAAGGAAACGATCGGGCTTGTCGGAAGGGACGGGGGCACAGCTGTCAGCCACTCGCTGCGACGCACCGTGTCCGGCGATCTGGAGGGGATGTTCGATGCCCCTTCAACCGTTGCCTTTGACGCCGATGCGCCGATGATGGTGATGGACACCTCCGCGCTGATCGGCGCTTCTGAGCAGGCCCTATCACTCGCCGCAGCGTGCGGGGCGACCTGGCTCGAGGCTGCGGTCACCAATCCCGACGGCGGCAAGCGGCTGGTGGTCTACGACGAGGGGTGGCGAATGCTCGCCGATCCTTACATGCTGGCCAAAATGAGCGAGCAGTGGCGACTGGCCCGCACCTACGGGATCGCGAACCTGCTCATCATGCACAAAGTCGCCGACCTCAACGAAATCGGCGACAGCACCAGCGGACACCGTCAGAAAGCCCTTGGGCTCCTCACTGAGGCCGACACGCGGATCATTTACCGGCAAAAGCACGACGCCATGCGCCTGACCAAGGAAGCCCTCGGCCTGACTGAAGCCGAATGCGAACACGTGGAGAACCTTCCCAAGGGCGTAGGGCTCTGGAAAGTCGGAAACCGCTCCTTCATCGTTGCCAACCGCGTCACCACCGACGAGCTGGAAGTCTTCGGCACCGACGACCGGATGATCTGATGTTCACTCACCCACGAGCAGGAAACACCAGCCCCCTCATCACCGCCGGACTCGTCACACTCTCCGGCCTCGTCGGATTTTCCTTCCTGGTTCAAGGAGCCACCCGCCTCGTCGTCGCTTGGCGGTGCGGCACCACGCCGCCGTCGCCCCCAAACCCGGCTGCCGCCTTCGGACTCTTCACTGGCCGGATCGATTGGATCGTGCGCCGAACTCCCGACTGCGACGTCGGCACGGGCGATGTCTGGTGGCTAATCGCCCCGGTACTGGTCTCGGTCGCCGCGCTCGCGGTGAGTGGGATCTGGGCTTGGCGAAGATGGAAGCAATCGGGGGCTTGGCTGCGGCAAGAGATCTTGAATCGGGACGGCATCGCGCGTCGCTCCGAAATTCTGAGTGACTTCGGTGCCCGGGCTGTTCGGAGGCGGGGTAAGTTCACCCGTCCCGGGCTGAGCAACCCGACTATTCAGGACCTGTCCTGGACGCTCGGCCGCTCACGCGGCGTCACGATCCACGTCTCAACTGAAGAATCGATGGTGATTCAAGGGGCGCCGCGTTCGGGCAAGGGACTCTACGTGGTTATCAATGCCATCCTCGACGCCCCCGGCGCGGTGGTCACCACCTCCACCCGGGCCGACAATCTCGTGGTCACGATGAGAGCCCGCGCCACGGGGGACAGGCCGGTGACCGTGTTCGATCCTCAGGGAATGTCTGGACTACCTTCGTCGCTGCGCTGGTCTCCGGTCCGTGGCTGCCAGGACCCGGATATCGCCACACGCCGGGCCTTGGTCATCACCGCCGACACTGAGATGAAAGGTGAAAACGCGGCGTGGCAGAAGCGCTCCCTGATAGTCCTTCAGTGTCTTCTCCACGCGGCGGCGTTGTCCGGAGAGGGTGTGCGAGCCTTCCGCCGTTGGTCCTCAAGCCCGGTGTTGGCGCGTGAAGCACTGGAGGTACTCAGCCGCCCGGGGGCTGCACTGGGGTGGCAGGCCGACCTGATGGGAATCCTCGAAGACGACCCGAGGAACACCTCCAACTCCTGGATTGGGGTCTCGGCGGCAGTTGCACCGCTGTCATCGCCGAAAGTCTTGGCTGCGTTGGACCCCCAGGAGGAATCCGAGGAATTTGACCCGAAGACCTTCATCCGTGATCGCGGAACGCTCTATCTGATCGGCACAAGAGCGGGGGCCGCCGCGGCAGGCCCGTATCTGTCTGCGCTGATAGACGACATTGACTATGCCGCGAGGGAAATGGCCTTCGTCTCGCTGGGCGGTCGACTCGATCCGCCCTTATCTCTGATCCTCGACGAAATCGCCAATCTTGCTCCCTGGCCCGGCTTGCCCATTGCACTTTCGGACGGTGGCGGAATCGGTATCTCAACGCTCGTGGTGTTGCAGTCGCTCTCCCAGGCGCGGACCGGGTGGTCCATCGACGAAGCCGCCACGATCTGGGACTCGGCCATCATCAAGGTGATCTTCGGTGGCGGCTCTGACGAACGTGATCTCCGCTCGCTTGCCGGACTGCTGGGGGAGCGGAGCCTGACTCTGAACACACGCTCGTGGTCATCCCAAGGCCGGCAGGACGGCGAGCAGATCCGGGAGAGTCCCGTCATCGCTCTCGATGAGATCCGCCGCCTGCCGGCCGGCACGGCCCTCATGCTTGGCCGACGCACCAGACCAATCCTTTTGGATCTGCGCGAATGGCACAAACGCAAGGACGCAGCCGAACTTGGACGCTCCAAGGCAGAGACCGAACGCGCCCTCACCGAAGGGCACAAGCTGAGACAGCAAACGGCCGAAGGAACCAGCGATGGGGAACTATGACGACGTCGAACACTTTGACGTTCCCTCAGCCGGAGCGGACGACGACGAGCTGACAGCCGAGCTGTTCCGCTCGGCTTTCCGTGCTCCGAGTGGTTCGCAGGGCACGACCTATCGCTGGCGAGACATGAGCCCTCAGCAGGCCGAAAGCGTCTGGGCTGCGCTCGCAGACTGGGTGAGATGGCTGGTCGCGACCTATCAACTGACGACTTCGGTCGTGCCCGATTGCTGGTGGAAGCACTCCGAGATCGTCGCAGAGCTCTATGCCCTGCAGAGGGCAGAACAGGCGTCTTACACCGCCGACGATCCAGGCTTCGGACCGTTGGCCTTCCACGAGCGGCTCCCACACGCCGTCGAACGCCTCCGAACCCACACGCGCACGGCCGGCTGCGTCGGCCTGCAGTCGCACAAAGAACCTACCCCGCGATTCCTCACGGTGGATGGTCCAGAGTTCATCGACTGGCAGGCAGCTCATCATCAACCCGGGGTTGAGTTCTGAAGTCATGCTGTCGCCGTCCTTGTGGACATGAACAGATATCCGCGTTTGCGGATTCCAAGAGGCATGGAGGTGGCTGTCGTGGCTCCCAGAGGTGAGGGCGTATCGCGCTCGAGGGCGCACGATCCTGCGCCCGCGTTTGGCCAGCTGGGCAAGGCGCGAATGACACCTGAGGAACGCATCGCCGTCTTGACGGAAGGCCTCCACACGATTCTGGAACAAGCCGTTGAATCCCCTTCCCACTGGCAGGTACTGCTGGACGCTTCGGCCACCCTTTGGCGATACTCCGGAGGGAACGTGGCCCTGCTCATGATGCAGATGGCACAGCGCGGTACCGAAGAGCCCACACTCGTCGCAGGGTACAGGGAATGGGAACGCCACGGCCGCGCGGTACTTAAGGGTGAGCATGCCCTGTGGGTGATTGCGCCGCGCACAGCACGAATGCAGGAATTCACGCTTCCCGATGGGACACGGCAGCGGATACACGTCGGAGAGAAGATTCCCCGTGGCGCCGTCGACGACGGAAAGAAGACGGTTATCACCGGTTGGCGCGGACAGGCAGTCTTTGATGTCTCGCAAACCCAAGGAACTCCGCTGCTGGTACCGCGGGACGGCACCGGGCCTGGCGTCGACGCCTTACAGCTTTTCGAATCGTTGGCAGAGGTCGCTCACCGGCATGGCTTCGAAGTCCACGTCGACTCCGCCCAATATGGCCTCACCAGCGGCTACACGGATTTCGCCAAGCACCGCGTCCAAGTGGGAGCGTGGCTAAGCGCTGAGGAGCGCACCGCGGTACTCGCCCACGAGCTCGGGCATGTTTTGCTGCACGGCCCGGACGACGCCGTCGGGCGCCTTTACGGCAGAAGTGCAGATCACCGCGGGCTCGCCGAAGTCGAGGCCGAATCTGTTGCCTACACGGTTCTGCGGGCCCATGGGATCGACCGCGGACCACAATCGGCCTCTTACCTTGCCGGATGGGCCGACGCCGTCATCGAGACGGAAAGTGGTGTTTTGGCGGAAGGTGCGGACCGCAAACTTCCAGCCTCCCGCGTCGATATTGCGAAGTCCGTGCTCGGACGAGTCACAGCAGCATCGAAGGGGATCCTCGAAGTCACTCATCCACCTGGCTTCGGGGGCAAGGTACCCGCCGTCGAAGCCGATCCTCGGCTCAACCAGGCGGTGTCTTACATCGGCCTGGCGCAGCCCGCGGCGTCCGTAGACGGACCCACAATCGCGGGCCCAGGAGTCTGACTCAAACTATCTGTCCGGTGGGAGAGTCCCGCTGGGACCGGAAAGGAAAAGAACAATGAGCACCAAAATCCCGATCAGCATCGCCGGCAACCTCGTCGCCAACCCCGAGCTCACCTACGGCGAGTCCGGCGTGGCCCACGCCAAGCTGCGCGTCGCCGTGAACCAGCGAATCCAAGGAGCCGACGGGACCTGGCAAGACGGCGAACCCGTCTTCCACAATGTCTCGGCCTTCCGCGCGCTCGCAGAGAACGCAGCAAACTCACTGAAGAAGGGCGATCCGGTGACTGTGGCGGGCGAGCTCGAATTCCGTTCGTATGAGAAGGACGGCGAGAAACGAGAAGCCCGTCGCATCGTTGCCGACACGATTGGACCGGATCTGCGTTTCGGTACCGCCGTCTATCAGCGATCGGCGCACACGGCAGTTGCTGGGCCGGATGGTGGCGTCAACGTTGGTCCTGAGGCGTCGGCTGCGGAGGCAGCCTCGCCTGTGTACAACATTGCGACGAAGAGCCCGGTGGTGGTGCCCCCTTTCGGGGCGGCGGCGGGGAATGAGATGAGCTACTAGGCTGCCATGCGGCTTTCCGTCCCGGACGAGATCCGATGTGCCCCATGTTGGCGCATCGGATCCTTTTGTCTCGATCCTCGTCGCAGAATTGCACGGCCACCCGTCATCCTTTCGACGGCGGCCAAGTCTGAGGCGCTGAGCCAGCGGACAGCGGACGCTGGCATCAGGGCCTCCCTAAGGGCCCCGGCCTTCACACGGGACACTCTCGGTAGGTGCGCGTTTGCAATCGGTGATGGATGGCAACAGCACAGATCTGCTCGCGCACGCCGGTCAACGACACCGTTACACGAAGGAATAATTGACAGACGCCGCGTGCTTATCGCTTCGCATTTGGATGGATGAAAGCCGCCGTGAGGGTTGCGCAGCCCACTAGTCCGGCCGCGATAAGAAGGCTTACCTGCATGCCTCCGAGGAAGGCGGACCTGTTGGCAACAAGAGATCCGAATACCGCGATCCCGACGGCCCCGCCCACCTGCCGGAACGTGTTAAAGATGGCACTTGCGGTTCCGGCCCGTTCGGCCGCCACAGAATCTAGGACGACGGAGGTCACCGCCGGCATGGCGATCGATCCTCCAACCCCGATGGGCGCAATAAGTAGGGCAGTAAGGAACGGTGACCCTATCGGAGCTGTGGCGGCGAACACGACTAGCCCGACGATCATCGAGAGCAGCCCCGTGACTGCAGGGAGACGGGCGCCGAACCTCGTGGTGATTGGCCCGCTAGCAAGATTGCCCACGACGCTGAGCACCGCCGACGGCAGGAACGCGAGCCCCGCAGCCAAGGGGGAGAGCCCGAGGTGCTGCTGGAGGAAAAGGGTGCTGAGGAATATGGTCCCGTACCAGCCGGCCATGAAGGCGAAACCGACCACGACTGCGATCCGCATCCCCCTCGGCCGGAAGAGCGACAGGGGCATCATTGGGTTCTTCGCACGGGCCTGACGCCAGATGAAGGAGCCGATCCCCGCCACCGCGAGCACCAGCGTGACGATCGCGACCGGGGAGATGAAGCCGTTCTCGCCACCGTCGATGAGCCAGTACGTGAGCGCGCCTAGGCCCAGGAGGGCCGTGATCTGGCCGGGCACGTCGAACGCCGCGGAGCCAGGCCCTGAGGGGGCCACGCGCCCGAGGAGGACGATCATGATGGCGGCGACCGGAATGTTGATACCGAACACGAGCCGCCAATCGATGGTGCTGAGGAACCCGCCCAGCGGGGGCCCGACTGCAACGGCGACGCCACCCCCCATGGCCCAGACGCCGAGGGCGCGGGCCCGGTGGTATGGGTTGGTGTAGGCCTCGCGGATCAAGGCCATCGAGGCCGGGAGCATGATGGCCGCGAACGCCCCTTGGACGAACCGGGCAGCAATGAACATGGCCAGGGTAGGAGCGAGCGCGCAGCCGATGGAGGCCAGTGTGAAGAGGACAACACCGGCCCCGAAAGCCCGCTTCGCGCCAATTCGCTCAGAGAGATTCCCGGCGAACATAAGGAGGGAAGCGAACATGAGGGTGTAGCCATCGATCGTCCACTGCTGCCCCGCTGTTCCGCCGCCGAGCTCCCGTCCGATCCCCGGCAGGGCGAGGTTGACAATGATGACGTCCAGTGTGATCAGGAAGAAGCCCATCAGCGAGACGGTTAGCGCGACACGTGGCCGTGCCGTGCCGCTCAGGACCGGGACGGCCGCCGTTTCAGTCTTGTAGCGTGCCGCATCTCCACCCGGCGGTGGCTGCTGCCGCGTCGGCGGCCTCTCCGCCTCAACCGCGCCGGGATTAGGACGCATGGGTTCCATCGAGTTCCTTCCTCCGAGACTCTGCAGCTCGTTGCCGGCTTCTCCTGGCCCTTGAGGTGCGTCGTTGCCGATGCCCAGTTGACGTTGCTGCAGTGATGATGCCGTTGGCTAGGCCTAGGCGGTACGCAATACCGAACAATGTTCGTAAAAATGAATCCCGCCGCTCCCCGATTTCCTAGGCGGAGCCAGCTGGCTGAGGCACGGCATCCAAAAGAGGCCCGCGGGTCAGCTAGGAAGTGGAAGTACTCGAATAACCATTTCGTTCAGCCCGAGAGTTAGGGCTGATTCACGGCGCTGGTTCTCCATCAGGCGTTCTGGATATGGTCTATGCCGCTTGCTTGAGGGCGGCATCGCGTCCTCGACGTCGCGCCGCACTTGCTCGTTCCAGGCAGCGCCCACACTGCAAAACACTGTCTTCTAGGCACTAAGAAAGCGCGCCGCTGCGCCGTAGATGCCCGGAGTGAACGCATGGGGCGGTCCGAGCGAGGAGTCATTTCTTCTGCACGTCAGTCCGCCCCCCAACTATCACAGTTGCATGTAGACACTCTTCGTATAGAGGTAAGTGTCCATATGGGCAGCAGTGCCCTTAGCGCCATACCCACTCATCTTCGTGCCATTGAATCCGACCATTGGATCGACATAGCCGTAACAGTTCACCCACATAGTGCCTGTGTGAACGCCGTGGACCACGCGAAGCGCAGTGGACAGATTCTGCGACCAGACCGCCCCTCCAAGGCCGTATTCGTTATCATTAGCGATAGCGATGGCCTCATCTATGTCGTCGAACGGCATAATCGACAGGACCGGACCGAAGATCTCTTCACGAGCGATTCGCATATCGTTCGTCACGCCGCCGAAGACACTTGGCTGCATAAAGTAGCCGTTTTCGAGTTCATCCCCGAGCCGCTGGCCGCCGCAGAGCAGTTCGGCGCCTTCAGCCCGGCCAACATCTATGTAAGACAGCACATTGTCCAACTGGTTTTGGGAGATAACCGGGCCCAGCGTCGCGGTGTCATCCAGGCTGTTTCCGACCCGCAGGGTTTTTATGAAGGCCAGCAAACGCTCGGTGAACTCATCGACAATGGGCCGCTGAACCAGCACGCGAGTGCCGGCGAAACAGATCTGGCCGGAGTTGGCGAAAACACCCATCGCAGCCCCCGGGACGGCTTTGTCCAGGTCGGCGTCGGAGCACACGATGTCTGCCGACTTACCGCCCAGTTCCAGTTGAAGCTTTTTGATGTTCACGGTGGAGGCTTGGATGATGCTGCGGCCAGTCTGAGTCGATCCAGTGAAAGCGATGCGGTCGACGTCGGGGTGGGCCGCGAGGGCATTCCCGGCATCCTTGCCAGAGCCGGTGACCACGTTGATGACGCCCGCCGGCACTCCGGCTTCGAGCAGGATCTCGGCCACTCGCAGTACCGACAGTGAAGCCTCGGAAGCCGGCTTGAGGACTGCTGTGCACCCGCTGGCCAGTACAGCCCCGATGATCCAGAATTGGCTGACAAGTGGACCGTTCCAAGGAATGATTCCGCCGATAACCCCGACCGGGGCCTTCAACGTCATCGTGGTGACTGATCCAGGGATGCCATTCATCAGGGTCTCCCCCGAGATGTTTGTTGCTTGCGAGGCGAAGAAGGACAGCATCTTCATCAAGGCGGCCTTGGAGTTGCGCAATCTTGTCACCGGTGCGCCCATGTCCACGGCCTCAATCTGGGCCAGTTCATCGAATTTTGCGTCCAGGACTTGGCCGACGCGTGTCAGTAGCGCCTGGCGCTCGTAAGGAGACCAAGCGCTCCAAGGACCTTTGAACGCCCTGCGTGCAGCGAGAACCGCGCGATCGACGTCGGCTTGACCGCCGGAGGCTAGTCGCGCCAGTACATCGCCCGTCGATGGGTTGACGGTCGTCATTGTCTTCCCGGAGGCGGCTGGAACGCTCTGACCATCGATTATGAGATGGTGAACTTCACGGGACAAAAAACCCTGCGCCTGCTCGCGCAGTGCGAGGTCCTGCTGGGACGCGGTCATTGTTTCCTTTCAGGTGGCGTGTGACATTTCGTCAGTAGAAATGGAGATGTCATCGCCTTTGAGTGCAGTTATCGAACGGTCGAAGAAAAGGAGATCTCGACCGGCAGCTTGAGCCTGAGCGTGATATTTCGATCGTTCCGCACCACCGATGCAATTCAATCGACATTTCTTGCTTGTCCTTTACTACCTTTGGCAACGGAAGTACCGAGCAGGAATACGCAGCCCCCTGCTTTTGGCCCCGTGGTCTGAGTGCCGCGGTAGCGCCGCCAGACCTATCCCGGAGACTTCAAAGATATCCCATACTGTAGGACTTCGTCAATCACTAGCGGCGAGTCCATTGAACCCCTCGCGGTGACTCCAATAGTGTTCCGGTTCACTGACCTCTGCCTGCATCGTTCTCCGCGAGCAACGGCGGGGCTGCTCGGTTTATGTCGAACAATCCGGCAGGGTCTTCAATCCGCCGGCGCAAGATCAGCCGCGAATGGAGGTTCTGCACATCCTTGACAGGAGCGGGCGACTCGACGACTATGGTGCAACCGGGTGCGTGAGACGCACCCATGACGATAGGGGCGGTTTACCGGCGCGACCGCTCATCGCACAGTGGCGGGCTACCCCCGAGCCTCGGTGCGCAGCTGCTGTAAACATTGCATCGACGAGACGCTAACGTACATCAGTACGGATTTATGAACGACTTATATCGTGTTTAACACCCCTAATTTACTTATCGCTGTTCTTGGGGATCCGAAGATCATGTCGCGGCCCCAAGGTATATAGAACGAAACCCCTCCATTTGCCATCCGCCCAAATCAACAGGATCAGCGCGCACCCAGAAACGACAACAACGCGGAGTCGCGCTTCTTGTCGCCAATGGGTGCAACGCATCGACTAGTCAAAGGAATTGCAATGACGCAAACACCATCGGGAAAAATGAACCTCCCACCTACTCCTGCCCCAGCCACTGTTGCAGTTCCGCCCGCAAAAATGCGGCGCATCGGGATGGCTAGTTTCGTCGGCACCTTGGTCGAGTTCTACGACTTCAGCATCTATGGAACCGCCGCAGCGCTGGTGTTCCCCAAGGTCTTCTTCCCGGCCCTGGGACCGTCCGCCGCCATTGTCGCATCGTTCGCGGTCTTCGGGGTCGCCTTCGTCGCTCGACCCTTCGGGAGCATCCTCTTCGGCCACTTCGGGGACCGGCTCGGCCGGAAGAGGACGCTCATCGCGACAATGATGATTATGGGGCTGGCAACCGTGCTCGTCGGCGTGATGCCGACAACCGATCAGATCGGGGCGGCGGCCCCGATCCTCATCGTGCTACTGCGTATCATGCAAGGACTCGCCGCGGGCGGCGAGTGGGCAGGCGCGGTGCTCTTCACCGCGGAGAATGCGCCGAAGGCGAAGCGGGGGGTCTGGTCCATGCTCCCGTCGCTGGGGAGCGCGACGGCGACTACAGTGGCCAACGCAACGTTCTTCATCACCAGCCTGACCATGAGCACGGAAACCTTCGTGACCTGGGGTTGGCGCGTCCCCTTCATCGCAAGCCTTGTCCTCGTCGCAGTGGGAATGTGGGTGCGGCTGAGTGTCGATGAGACCGCCGTATTCAAGAAGCAACTCTCGCGCTCAAGCGCTTCCCGTGTGCCGTTGGTCGAGGCGTTCAAGCGTCAGCCGCGCTCGATTCTGCTCGCCACGGGCACCGCCATCATCCTCTTTCCTTTCAGTTACATCGGCGGGGCTTACCTCGCGAGCTACGGCACAGGGACCCTCAAGCTTGATACCACCTTCGTCCTCGGGGTAGGCATGCTCGGGGGCGTCGCTCTCTTTCTGGGAATCGCGCTCACTGGCGCGCTATCGGACCGGTTCGGGCGTCGACGGATGATCATGATCGCTATGGCGTGCGCCATTGTGTGGTCACTCGTGCTGTTCCCCATTGTGGATAGCAAATCGCTTTTGGCATTCGGTGCCGCCGTCGTGTTGTCCTGGTTTATCTCCGGGGTGGTAAATGGCCCGATCGGTGCGTTCCTGTCCGAGCTGTTTCCCACACGCTACCGCTATACCGCGACCGGCTTCTGCTATGCGATGGGTAGTGTCATCGGCGGGGCAATCCCGCCTCTGGTTGCAGCCGCCGTCATTCCGGCTTCGGGGGGATTTACCTTTGGCCTGATGTTGGCCGGCCTGTGTGTAGTCAGCTTGGTGTGCATTTCGCGACTTGCTGAGACCAAGAACTACGACTTGGACCGCGACGGTAACCTCGGTCGGTCTGAGGTCGCCTCCGTGGCGGTCAACTGATGTAGCGGCCCCGGAGATCGAAAGCAAGTCGTCTTAGCAGCTAATTCAGAACGGAATGTCTTCATGGAATACGCACACCTCGGTCGCGCAGGGTTGGTTGTCAGTCGCTTGGCGCTCGGTACTCTCGGCTTCGGTCCTGAGATAGACCAGGCCAACGCGCATGCGCTGATGGATCGAGCCCACGAACACGGCATCAATCTAATCGACACATCAAATGTCTACGGGCACAAGCACGGCGGCGACTGGGCTGAAGAAGTCATTGGTCGCTGGTTCGCAAAAGGCGGCGGCCGGCGCGATAAGACCGTGCTAGCAACAAAGGTGTTCGAACCGCAGAGCGACTGGCCCAATGACGGAAGGTTGTCGGCGCTTCACATTCGTAAGGCGTGCGACGCCTCCTTGGCACGCCTGCAGACCGACCACATCGATATTTACCAGATGCACCACATTGACAGAAACACGCCGTGGGACGAAATCTGGGAGGCAATGGAGGTTCTGCGAAATCAAGGAAAAATTCTCTACGTTGGATCGTCGAACTTTGCCGGCTGGCATATTGCGCAGGCCCAAGCCGCCGCAAAGGAGCGCCACTTCCTCGGCTTGGTGAGTGAGCAATCCATATACAACCTGATGACACGCGACATTGAGCGTGAATTATTGCCTGCAGCCCGAGAATGCGGGGTAGGCATTCTGGCCTGGTCGCCACTTAATCGCGGGATGCTGGGTGGCATGATTGAGCGCGAGCGGAATGGCACCCTTCCTGCAAATTTCAACGGAACAAGCGTTACCGGCCCAACCCGCGGCAATATCGCATTGCTGAATGAGTACCGGAGCAGGCTCGAGAGGTACGAGGATTTGTGCGCCAACATCGGGGCTAAGCCGGCGCAGGTCGCTGTCGCGTGGCTACTCTCGCGCCCGGGGATCACCTCCTCAATCGTTGGTCCAGTGAACCAAGACCAGCTCGACGACACTGTGGGCTCTCTAGATCTAGAGCTCGAGGAGAAAATACTCAGTGAACTCGATGACATTTTCCCCGGATACCTCCCCGCCCCCGAGGACTACGCCTGGTGACGTGAGAAGTATTCACGTTGACCGCCCAAAAGCAGCATGATTGCCTTACAAATCGAATTAGGAGTAAAACTTACATGACGGGTCACCATAAGGATGCACAGGCGCGACGCGTAGTCGTTGGTTATGACGACGACGGAAAGTCCGCCGTGCTTCAGGATGGGCTTTCTACGACCAGGCTGGTCGGCCCTGGTAATACAAAATGCGATATTTGGCGTCTTGGCACCGTCCCCGTACCGTCATTGTCCGAACTGGATGACGGATTGGATGGGCGCGTGATTACGGCGCCGCCAACGGACGGTCTCGTTGTTCGCGTCGTGACGTTTCCTGCTGATTCTGAGTGGGACCGCTCGCAGGGTTACTCGGATGCGAACGGATCCCTTGAGGGTTCGGTATCGGTCGCTGACGCCGGCGGAATCCCCGGGATGCATTCGACCAATACTCTTGACATCCTTGTGGTAATTTCCGGAGAACTTCACGTGGTACTTGAGACCGGGGAGACGCTACTTCGCCAGGGAGACACCTTAGTTATGACGAGCGGCGCCAAGCATGCCTGGAGCAACAAGACGGACAGCACGGCAACCGTTGTAACCGTTGCGGTATCGGCGGCGCCCACGATGTGAACCGGTCTCGATCAGGTGGGATGGGATCATTCCCCTCAGACGAAATACGCGGCGCCGATATATGAGTCTTGACGTCGTCGACGCGATGCGTCACCTGCAGGCGGCGCCGGCACATTTTACGCGGGGCCGGTCGTCAACCCAGATCGACGGTTCGAGTCGTGGCGGTGTCTGTTCCATAGAAATCGGCAGCGCGTCACCAGATAGTGGTCGACCGGTATCCTCCGGCGGCCTCCCTGGGCAACAGAAAGGCGGGCCTTCCGGGCCTGCCTTTTTCTGTGTTGTCGCGACTAACACTGCTTCAGCGAGGCCCGGCGGAATGCTCCTCAGATTCATCGTTTCAGCGACATTTTCCAAACAGAGGTACCTCCCGGGAATATGCAGTCTCGGTCGTAAAAGCGCGAACGATGGAGCTGCATGCTATGGAAATGCTTCTGACGGCCTTGACATCGGATGTCGGATCACGGCAAGATTGTCCATAAATAGGAATGCATTTCCATAAATAAGGACACCAAGAGCCGATCAGAGTGTCTTCAATAAGTGTTACGCGCCGACTGGCCGAGGCGTTTGCCGGGCCATGTCGGATCCGCGACGGCCTAAATTCATTCCGCGGGATGGGTGCTATGAACTGACACGAGGAGCAATACAGTGCAGGAAAACTCTTCTGGAGTAGATTCCAAAGTTCTGAGGCAGATAGTGGACGAACACCAAATTCGACAAGTACTGCTGAACTACTGTCAAGGTGTTGATCGAAAGAACTGGAAGCAGGTCCTTGCTTGCTACCACGACGATGCCGTCGATTCTCATGGCGCGTTCAAAGGCTCCCCCGACAGGCTGGTTAAGTGGATGCAGGGGACTCACAAGAATGTGGAGTTTTCGATGCACACCCTGACCAATACGACCGTGACATTCTTTGACGACGGTCGAAGGGCACGTTCAGAGAGCTATGTTGTCTGCTATAAGTCAATGTCCTCGGCGGAGGGCGACGCCTTTCTTCCCGCGGGTGAAGAGGGGCCAGTTCGCCGAACTGTGGCATCTCGATTCATTGACGTATTGGAGAATCGAGGATCCGGATGGCGGATAGCCCGGCGTGACGTCCTCCTTGAGTTTGCACGTCGCGAGGCGAACGAACTTCACTTAGCGTTCGGGCCAGGGGCGACCGTTTCGCGGCGGGATGAGAACGACTTGCTTTACCGCCCGGTCGACTGAGATGGGACCCGGTTCAGAACCAAATGTTACTAAATATGTTTCACCCGTACCTTAAATTGGTCAATGGCACTCACTGGCCACCTAAGTCAACAGGAGACGATAAATGACGCAAGATCACGCCCGCAGCTACGAGACCACGACGCCGAAGCTGGCGGAGCTAGGACGAGAAGTTCTATTCGGAGACGTCTGGGAGCGAGGCGAGATGACCAAACGAGACAGGAGCCTTGTCACGGTGGCTGCCCTGATCGCCACATACCGGCCACTCCAGATGCCTTTCCATATGAAGCTTGCCCTGGAAAACGGTGTCTCCGAGGTTGAACTCAAGGAACTGGTTACTCATCTTGCCTTCTACTGCGGCTGGCCGAACGCGGTGACAGCTGCAGACATCCTTGGGGAAGTGCTTCAGGCTGAGAACTAATGCGGTCCAGATCGTTGGCCGGACCGGCTCGATCGTCCATGATCCTGCGGTGACGCACCACGCAGGATCATGGGGGAGGAGCACGTTGGTTAGAGGTGATCCTCTATCGTCCGACGCTGAGACTCCCTCCTTCGTGAACCTTCATGTCGGCATCCGACTCCGTGGAGTCCTCTGGGGGCTTCCACTTCGGCCGTCTACATAGCTATCTGGCCTCCAACAGTATTGGGAGCATAAGGAGATGGTTGCTCAGACTCCGCAGCCTAAGTTTGCAGAAGTCAGCGCCCGAGATGAATGCGTGACCCCCTCGGAACGGTCTGCACTCCAGACGCGGACTCCGCCCGTGGAATCGCAGCATATGTCGTAAACCGCTCTATTCGCAGCCCTCCTGCAGATGTGATGAACTGAGACGCTACGCTTTAGAAGTTATCTGAATTGAAAAACCGATAGGATCACGACCCATGCTGAACCGCTTGGAGACATCACCGGCACCGGCCGAACACCGTACGGTCTCCCGCGTCGTTGCGATCCTAGAGCTTGCCGCAGCAAGTGAACCAGATGGGGCGCGGCTTGGCGATGTGGCTAAGGCAATCGACGCTCCTAAATCCTCGGCTCACGGACTGGCTAAAGGTCTAGTCGCTGTCGGATATTTACGCGAAGAAGGAGACCGCTATTTGATAGGGCCGGCCGTCTTTCATCTTCTTGGAAGTAGGCTTCCGGCCTTTCCCCCTGCCTTCCACTCGGCGCTTCAGCAGTTAGTGGATCAGTGGGGCGAGACGGCGTTTCTTGTGACTATGGTTGGCGACTCGTGCGTCTACGTTGATTGCGTCAGCTCGCCGCACTTTATTCGCGCCGCAGTGCCGCTGAACACACGCATCCCGCTGTGGCCCCAGAGTGCAGGCAAATGCTTCCTAGCATGGATGCCTCCCCGCCAAGCTGATTGGATACTCCGCCGCGGAGACTTCAGCGCATCACGGCTGGAAGAGATCAAGCTCCAGCTTTCACATATTCGCGCCTCACGAAGCGCGACCAACCTCTCCGAGAGTGAAGCGGACATGATCGGCGTGGCGAGTCCAATCATCAACTCACAACGAGGGCCGGTGAACGTGGCCATCGCTATCGGGGGGCCAGCGAACCGCATGAAGCCACGCCTCGACGAGATGATCACCAGTTTGCGCCACACGGCTGACGGGCTGGCGAACTGGGCCTGACGGGTGCCCCGCGCCTGAATCTAAGTCTTGGCTCTTCGGGAGCCAAGTCAATAATGAATAGGTGCTCGCCTTGGTGGGCCCGCCGAGGAGTTCGCTCAAACTGCACTTCCCTGCCTGGGCGAGGGCTGTAGCTCTCTCAGCCCACACGGTCCGCCCTCAGAGGTGGCGCGGATACGCGTCAGCGCAAGCCGTATCCAACGGCCATGTCGTGCTGCTCGAGGCCGGGGAACGTCATCCTAGACGCATTCGTTCGCGAGAGTACCATTTCACCTGAAAATTGCAGTTGGTACTCGTCGGGGTTTTCTCAGTTCAGTCAGGTGGCTTCCTCCCCGTGACGGCTTGGGTGAGTCTGATGGAGACGCCGTTAGCCTGGCAGACGTCGGCGTGGTGTAGGACGCAGTCCACGGCTGCCATGGCCAAGGTTTTGGGCATGAACTCGTCGAAGCCGACCTGGTGCAGGTTCGAGGAGATGGTGACAGAGCTTTTTCCGTAGGCGGTGTCCGCGACCCGGGAGATGCCTTCGGCGGCGTCGGTGGCCACGGGCACGAGCCAGATTTCATCGATCACAACCAGTTCCGCGCGCAGTATCTTGGCGTGGTGACGCTGTCGTCGGTGCGGTGCGCGGATCTGGGCGCCGAGGTCCTCGAGTCTGACCGAGACTATGCCAATGCCGGCTTCGATGCAGAACGTTCTCCCGGCGCCGGATGGTCCGTAGAGGACGAGGCACTCTCGTCGGGTGATCCATTCGAGTGGCGCGGGGCCTGCTGGGTCGGTACCGAGATGGACGAGGTTGACGAATCCCAAGGATCGAAGGTTTCCCGGGCGGGCAGCTGCTTCCATGAACAGGGCCTCGATGATTTTGGTCGATTCCCAGAGCTGGGCTCATTATGTCGCGATCCGTTCCGGGGCCAAGGCCCCGAAACGGGACATATTCAGTTGTCGCATGAGCGTTCCGAGGTCGTCCGGCGGAGCGGTGGTGGCGCTACCGCTAAGAATAGTTCCGAGTACGTGGCCTCCGGACGCAGCGGCCGCTGGGTCGGCGACTAGCGGGCTTCGGCGGCCGCCAGCGAGCAGTAGGCGCAACTAGTGATGACGAAGGCCTGCCCCACTACTATTGGACTGTGTCGTTGCTCGACGCCTCACCCGTAGATCTTTCTTCCAGTCGAGTATGAACTTCGGACATGGACCTCATGAGAGTTCATTCAGCGAGCGACGTATCCTCCATCAACAGGCAACGCCACCCCCACTACGTAACTGGCGCCGGGACTGCACAACCAGAGTACTGCGCTTGCGATCTCGAAAGCTTGGCCGAGCCGACCGATGGGCGCCAGGGAAGTCACGGCCTCCTCGTCCAGATCGCCGGCTTCTACCATCTTTGTCATCATCGGGGTCACGATGGTGCCAGGGCAGACGGCGTTGATCCGGATTCCGCGAGGCGCGTACTCGAGCGCGGCGCTGCTGGTCAGCCCGATCACTCCATGCTTGCTTGCGTGGTAGCTGGCTAGTCGCGGATTACCCACCAGTCCGCCCAAGGAGGAGCAGTTGACGATGGCTCCGCTGCCCTGGATCCGCATCTGTGCAAGCTCATGCTTCATAGACGCCCACACGCCCTTGAGGTTGACCGCAGTAACTCGATCAAACGCCTCGCCCGGCTCTTCAGCCGCATCCGCCGCAGGGATCTGAATGCCGGCGTTGTTAAAGGCCATGTCGAGCCTCCCGAACTTGGTCACCGCCTCATCGATCGCCCGGGCAACCTCGACCTCATTAGACACATCGCACCTGATACCGAGGGCCTGATGGCCATCCGACGTCAGATCTGATACCACGCCGGTGAGTCTCTCCTGCTCTACGTCCAAGAGTACGACGGCAGCGCCAGCCTGCGCGAAAGCCTTCGACGTTGCTAGCCCAATGCCCTGGCTTGCTCCCGTGACAAGAGCAACCTTGCCGCTGAAGTCGTATATCGGGGTCCCAGTCGGTTCGAGCGTGTGCATCATGCGTCCTGCCCCTTGCGCGCTGCGTCGTAGGCGACCGCGATTATAATCACAGCGCCCTTTGCCATCAGCTGGAGCGAAGACTCCCAGCCGAAGCTGTTGAACATGTTGGTCAGCACACCGATGATCATTACGCCGGCAAATGTTCGAGTCACGCTGCCGCGACCACCAGAAGGTGACGTGCCACCGATCACCACCGCAGCGATGGCGTCGAGCGGTAGGCTCGAGCCTACGTTTCCGGTCGCAGAAGCCAATTGGGAGCTCGAGATCATCCCGGCGAGGCCGGCCAAACCACCAATGAGCACGAACGCGGCAGTCTGGACCAGTCTGGTCCGAATGCCAACGAGCTGAGCCGCTCGAAGGTTTGCGCCTGTGGCACTGAGTTGCAGGCCGAAGACCGTTCGCATAAGCACAACGGAGAGAACGATCATCACGACAATGAAAATCCACGCTGACCATTGCAGGCCGAAGACCCCAGATGCACCAAGGTCCGTGAAGCCGGGCTTTCGCACGTAGATTGCACCGTCTCGACTCCAGTAATACGCTACGCCGCTGAAGACCAGCCCAGAACCCAGGGTCGCAACGAAAGAGTTGATTTTGAACCGTGTCACGAGGACGCCGTTCACCAAACCACAAATCAGGCTCGCCGCAAGAGTGACGATCGCCGCTACGAGAAACGAGCCGCTATTGGCTTGACTTGCGTAAATTATCGTCGCGAGGGCGAAGATCGCTCCAACTGACAGATCGAAGGCGCCACCGATGATTACTAGCGTCATGCCGGCGGCAACGATGCCCGTTGTGGCATTTTGAGTGAGCAGTTGCTCGAGGTTCTCCTTCGTCGTGAATCCGGGGACGAGAACTGCAGCCGCAATGAGCAGCGCAACGAGCGGCACGAGAGAACCTGTGCGCTCAAGCACTGCGCGCACCCTCTCGGCGAGAGACACCTTCGTCGCCTCAGCCACGCCAGACATTCCAAGCTGATCGCCGGCCTGATCTGTGCGATCGTTAGCTTCAGTTTCCAAGAGTTCCTCCGATATCGAATGCATGTTGTAAAACTTCTTCGGTACTGACCGATGGGTCGTCAGGCTCGATCTCCCTGACGACACGACCTTTGCTGAGTACGAGGATGCGGTCGCATGCGAGCATGAGCTCTTCCAATTCCGAGGAAACAACCACGATGGCTAGACCCGCCTCAGCGTGCTCCCGCAACACGCGCCAGATGTCCGCTCGGGCAACGATGTCGACTCCTCGCGTCGGTTCGTCAGCCAGCAGCACGAGGGGTTGCTTGTAAGCCGTTCGTGCGACCAGCAGCTTCTGTTGGTTGCCGCCTGAGAGAAGAGCGGCCTTCGCATCGATACGAGTCTCGGCAAATGAGGATCGCCGAGCAGCTTCCCGTCCGAGCGCTACAAGTTTCTTCGGGCTGACGAAGCCCATCTTCGCGTCGCGCCGGACATCACCGATGACGATATTGCGCCAGGCTGGATGATCGAGGAAGAGACCGTCGCGTCGCCGATCCTCCGGAAGCAGCGTGAGCCCGCGTTTAATTGCCTCTACGCACGTCTTGGATGGTGGCGATATCTTTCCGCCGATCTCAACTTCACCACTAGCGGAGCCTCCGAGATCGCCACCCAGGGCTCGAAGAAGGGTGCTCCGCCCCGAGCCAGCCAGACCGGCTATCCCGAGAATCTCGCCGCGCCGCAACTCGAACGAAATGTCGTGCAGCTTTCCAGGGGTATTCAAGTTGCGTACCGTTAGGGCCGCTGGCGCATTGACCGACGAGGTGCGCTCCTGTCGCGCGGTGCTCACGCTGCGACCGACCATTTCCCGCACCAGACTGGCCTCGTCCCATTCGCTGGCAGGCTTCGTTGCGATCAGCCTTCCATTCCGGAAAACCGTCACGACATCGGCCAGATCCAGCACCTCTTTTAGATTGTGGCTGACGAAGATCACTGCGACGCCTGCATCCCGCTGCGAACGGACAAGATCGAACAAACGCCGCGCCTCAAGCGGCGGAAGCGCCGCCGTTGGTTCGTCCAGCAGGAGCATGGCGGTCTTGTCGTCCACGCTGCGCATCAACTCGAGGCGCTGACGGCCGGCGATCGAGAGCGTGCCCGCCTTCTGTGTAGCGGAATGCAGGAAGTTGTGTTGCTGCGCCCGGCTTTGGTACGCGCCGGTGACTGACGAGCGCGACAGCCATCCGAGAGGCCCCGCCTTCTCGCGGCCTAGAACCAGATTCTGGGCGACCGTGAGATCGGGAAAGATATTAAGTTCCTGATAGACCGCGCCGATTCCCAGATCACGTGACCGCAGAGGGGTCAACTTGGGTTCCTCATGTCCCCGGACGCGGATTCCGCCCTCCGTCGGAGTGTGGCGACCGGCTAGCATGCCAAGGCACGTTGACTTGCCTGCTCCGTTCTCCCCGACCAGAGCATGGATCTGACCCCCGTGGAAGGACAGGCTCACGTCACGTAGCGCCCACGTTCCGCCGAATCGCTTGCCTACCGAGATGAGCTCGGCAACAGGTTGACCTGAGTTATCCAACATACGACTCCACTACTCTGTGTCCGTTGCCCTAGAGCATTCCCGCACCTGTCGGCTCGTGCGCAGAAGGGCAACGATAACCAGAGGTCCTTATTTAGGAATGTCTATTCGATTTGTCGTACGTCACACTAAAAGCTTCCCTTCGCTCTGTCAAGGTCGAGCGTTGACTCATAGAAAACCTCGTCGTAGCCGGATATGATGTTTTAGTTGAAAAACTCCACGTAATGGCAGGGTTTCGGGCGATGACGGCGAACGCAGTTGTGCCCATGTTTGTGAACCTAAGTCGACCCACGGACAATCCGTAAGAAGAGAGCCTTTGCCGGTACGTGTCAGAATCGTGAATTTAGATTCAGAATATTGAACGTTGCAGTACAGATATCCGGTTTGAGCCGCTCCTACGCCTGGGCTGCACAGCGCGATGCCCTGGTGTTCAAGATCGTCCTGCACAGGCGAGGTCGGCCTGTGCATGGCTCTGATTTGGAGCTCGGTTGGGGTAGGTGAGGGTATATCTTTCTGGCTCCCTAACGTTAGAGAGGCAGCGGATGATTTCGCGCTTACTAATGCCTCCAGCAGTCCGTCGTTCGATATAGGAGCCGGTATGTTCTTGTCTGCGCGCATACGGACGATCACGATGATGTAGCCGCGGCGGGGGAGCTGGTGCCCCCAGCGGTCCGTCCGCTGCTGACTACTTGTGGTGCGATTCCGCCAATTTCGGTTTCTACCCTCTGGACCTGGATGAGGTCGGGGGGTGGTGTTGGTCGCGAACGCTTCAATCTGAGCGCTAAGCTAATTGACCTCATCAGCCCTCTAGCAGGGCGCGAGGTCACGCAGCGCAAGCTTTGTCCGTGCGAAGTGCATCCCTTTGGGACGGGTTTGCCAGTGACAAGCGATCTTCGGTCTCAGGGTGAAGTCGCAGGCATCTTTCTACGAGAGTGCGTTTGGTGAGATCGACTAGCTCGTCGGGCAGCGTACAGGGAGCGCCGATCATGATGCCGAACACTACGTTGAAGGCTTGAGTTCGTGCTTTCAGCGCGCTGGAACGAATGCCGCGACGGGCTCGAATGACCTCGATCATCCAAGATTTGCTTTTCGGTAAGGCGGCGGAGTTTCCCCAGAACGCCGCCGGCGATTTGCTCGGCGTCGAGACGGTCAGACTTGCCGGCAATTCGTCGGGCTATCCGTTTGGGCTGGTTGACCTCGTTCACATGCTCACTTTGGTGGGCCGGTCCGCGAGCGAGTGCTGCGCAGAATGATCCTCTGCTCTCCATCCAGTTGAGGCGAGGTGGCCATAGCCGCGCATCCAGGACCATGACACACCGCGGCGCTATCAGGTCAGATTAGTCTTGCCGGCGCACGCGCTGATCCTGTGCCAGACCCAGTCGACAAATCGAACGGAAGACACCAAGGTCATGCCTTGGACGGGTCGGAGTGGACCCGAACGCAGCACCACGATAAGTCGTCGCAGATCTTGTCGCTGGTTTAGGGGGCGGTGGGCCGCACCCAAGGCTCTCGGCCTCGGTCACGGCGGGCCCATTTGAAGAACCAAGCGCCCCCGGCCACGCTACCAGTCCCCGTTGGGGTCTTTCCTGCTCTTGGAGAAAAGACTGTGGCGCTTATATGTACAAATGCGGTTGGCGTCGTGCTGCCGAATCTGGCCGTATAGATCCTGTCCCTGCTCAACGAGCGCTACGCGATAGCCGCCCAGGTCGAAACCCTTTCGGGCCAAACCCATTTCCCAAGGTCCTGACCTCGATGCCGGCATCGGAGTCAGGACCTGCGCCCGCATCTTGACGCAAGTTTCCGGAAACACTTCGCCAGCGCAGCACACTTGGCCTCTTATGCCGACTAAGCACCAGTCACGCGGACGTCGATAAGGGGTGAACCCGCCAGTCGGCGCGGGAACAAGAAACTCAAATGTGCCTGTTCCTGTCCGTCTTCGCCACTCAAAGAGTGGCGAACCGGCTCGCTATGGGGACGCCTGCGACGATCGCGGAGCTCGCACTTGAGCGCTCAGATGCTCCGCGACGAAGTCGGCCAGACGGCCTTTGGGTCAGCGTATGGCGCCGAAATGAATGCAGGTCATCGTGACGATGTCATTCGTGCGGTTGCTCCAGGAGTGTTTGGTGCCTCGCTGGACGATCGTGTCTCCCGCCTTGAGGAGGGTCTCGGCCGACTCGAGGATTGCATACACCTCTCCGGAGATGATGGTGATGATGTCGAACGTGTCCGTTTCATGAAGTCCCGGGATCGAACCCTGAACGAAAGTCTCCGCGGCGCCAGCATCGGAGAGGGATCCGGCATAACCGCCTTCAAAGTCCCACTCGCTGTCCGGCGGAAACGTCGAGATGAGGTAAGTGAAGCCTGCCGGAGGAGGTGGAATTAACACCTCGGTACCCAACGTGTTCTCTTGGAGGCAGTCGTCCGGTACCTTCGACGCCTTCCAGAGATGATTAAGGGTGAACGCATCTGCGACCAAACGGGTTTCGGTCAGGTCGTCGCTTACGATCGTGGACTTGCCGTTCTCGTCCAGACCCGTCACGACTCGTCGCGCCCAAACTTCCCCGTGCTTTCCAACCATGGGATCCTCCAAAGATCTGACGCTGAGCGAGCGACCACCCGATTTCGGGTTTGCCTCCCCAGTGTCCTCGTTTTACTTATTTACGAAAAGACATTCGTATTTAGGAATACCACGCTGTGCGCTTCGGTTCAACCTCGGACAAGGCGTCGCGGTCGGGTTCACGGGACCCCAAGCTGCTTTCGTCACAAGAGTTAGGCCATTGGTGCGCGCTCGCGGCGGCCCGCCAGCATGGCATCGTCAGTGTTGGGGTGGGTTCCACTCGAGCGCGAAGACTCGTTCGCCGCCCGGGAGTAACGCCCTTCTGGCACGTAGAAACAGAACGCCTTGATCCGCGAAATCGGCGCGAGGCGTCGACGGCCTCGGCTGGACCGGTTGATGTGCCGGGTCGGTCGAATAGGGCAGTGCGTTGACCCCCGGCGTTGAAGTGACCGTCCCTGCGTCTTGGATTCGGTGGAAGCCGCCTGCGCGACCGCGGTGTCCGCACGTCGCCCGGCGTCCGCGCCGTGAACACTAGACATTAGGATCGCTGACCCGGCTGGCCAGGATGGCGGAGTCCGGGCCGAGGCGCTTCCCGATCACCTCCAGGCCGAGTCCATCTCAGCGGAAGAATGTGGTCAGGTCAGGGCTTTGGGAAGGTAACCTCAAGCACGAATACCTTGGGGTAGAAATATCAAGATGTAGACAATCTGACCCCCTCCAAAGGCCCTAGCCTTGAGCAAATCAACCCACTCCTACGGGCCGCCCACTTGCGCCCGAACAGCTCGGGGTTCGCAAGCATGAACACCTTCGGTGACAAGGGCAATCACCGCGTCAGTCGACACAACACCCCGCGGCCCGGCGCCCGGTGAACGACTAGGAATGTGGAATGCCGAGAGATCACAGTGGCGGACTGTCCTTGACACGCTCTTTGCGGTCAACCTAACATCCCTAGGTATTGTCGAACATTTGTTCCTATATACGAATTTCGCACCGCGCCGCGATTGCCGTGGATGCAAGCCAATCGCCCTGAGACAAAGGAGTTCTCAATGAAGTCAGCCAGTGGATCGTTTATGAGCGTACGTAGGACACGACGCACGGCCGTGGCCGGGGTGGCCATGTTGGCGTGCCTCGGTCTAACCCTTGCTGGGTGTGCCGCTTCAAGTACTAGCGCGGTCAGCCCCGCCAGCGGCAAGTCGATCACGTTGA
The DNA here is from genome assembly GCF_002009585.1 of Arthrobacter sp. SRS-W-1-2016. NCBI lineage: Bacteria > Bacillati > Actinomycetota > Actinomycetes > Micrococcales > Micrococcaceae > Arthrobacter > Arthrobacter sp. SRS-W-1-2016. The sequence goes on from NZ_MTPV01000064.1 coordinate 92,245, forward strand.
ATTTGGGCGGCTCGCAGCCCCTCACCTGGACGCCCGGCCAGCCTCTGAAGGTCGCGTTTTTCGCGTACGGGTCGAGCACGGCGTGGGAGGTCGCAATGACCAAGTCCGCCAAGGAGACTGCCGCGCACCTCGGCATCGACATGACGGTGTTCGACTCGAACGAGAACGCTCAGACGCAGTTCAACCAGATGCAAACAGCCCTCACGTCAGGCAAGTACAATGCGTGGACATTTGCCCCGGTTGACGGTTCGTTGATCTGCAGCGTGGTCCAGCAGGCCGCGACCAAGGGGATTGCCGTCATTAATCAACAGGCCGGCGTATGCGGCAAGGACGGTGAAAGCGGTGACGCCGCGCGCGTCCCAGGCCTCCTCAGCTTCGTCGGGGGCATCGGTGCGAGCGCAAGCACCTGGAAGGCGTTCACGGACTATGTCTCCAAGGACAACCCTGATCCGACGACCGCGGTCGTACTGAGCGGCACGGCCGGGGTTGCCCAGACGATCTCGTCGTCGGACGCGATCAAGGCTCTGCATACGGCTCGACCCGACTTCGACGTGCTGGGAACCTACGCCACCGACTACAGCAGTCAAAGTGGGTACAACCTCACTCAGCAGGCGCTGCAGCAGCATCCGAACGTCAAGGTGATCATCAGCATCTATTCCGGTATCACCACAGGCGCCCGCCAGGCTGTGAAGGAGGCTGGCCTCGCCGGCAAGGTCAAGATTTATGATGTCGGTGGAGACACAGAAGCGGTCGCCGCCGTCCGCACCGGGCTGCAGACGATGACGGTTCCGCAGTTTCCGGCGACTCAGGTCCGCACGGCTCTGGAAACCCTCGACAAGCTAAACAAAGGCCAGATTGATGGTCCGGTCATCAAGATGAACGACGGATCGACCCTAGGTGGCCCAAACGGCGAGCCGTTCTTCGTCACCAAGTCCAGCGCCGCGAACTTCACGGCCGAGTACTAGACCGTCAGGGTGTTTCCTACTGACCTGGTCGATGCGGTGAGCGCTGGAACCAGCCGTTGCCGGCGAGGGCGACAGCGTATCTCGACTGACGCCGGATTCAATCTGAGCGGCCAACAGCACGAGCGGTTGTCCACGGCGGACCTGAGAGCGCTTGTCGGCACTTATCGGCCGCACCTACGAAAATCCGCAACAACCCGAATTCTTCTCGGGTAGTGGGGCGCGTTCAGCACGCCTTGTGACTTCTTCCGCCTTCTACAGACGCCCTCTCTGTCAGCCTCTTGTTAGACAACGTGTCTTGCTGACAGAGAGGGCGGTTGGTTTCACGAAGTGGACGGGGAAGACGTCGTTTCGGACCCTTGAGGAGAAGCTGGCGATTCTAAAGGAGTATGAGGCTACCCCGTGTGGAGGAAGGGGCGATGTTGCGGGAACATGAGTTCTCGGCCATTGCGACCGGGAGTTGGCCAAGGAACAGGCAGACCAGTAGATCCTCGAAGCGGCCCGCTGCAGACGCTTTCGAAGAAAGAACGGTCAACGGACTCGTCTCCGACGGATTGACTGTGGTGGCTGGGTGCCCGGCCGACGGCTATTGCCTTCCCTGGCTAGTACCGCCACCGCACGGTCCAGGCGCCCGGGAAGGCAGCGGCTCCACACAAGGAACGCACCAGCCCACGAGCCTCACGGTTCAGGAGCTTGGCCGTGTGTGGTCGTTCCTGATCGATGAGGCATAAGCTGATCTGAGCATCTCCCAAGCTTTCTACCGGGCCATTGACCAAGTCGTTTACTTCGCCGCCGAATCGTCCTGGGACCGGGTGGCCGGGCCTGGGAAACTCAACGGTGACCGCCGGACCCTGGCCACCCACAACTCGGCAATCCCGAAGTATGCCCCACCAGCCCGAATGTCAGCGCCGGTCGAAAAGTGAGCCGTTTCGTGGGTTGAAAAGTGAGCCACGTTGACGTTGGTTATTCTCCCGTATTTTCTGGTCTTGTCGAGGGTAATGAGTCCGTTTGGGTGTGCTTGAGCCGGTAGCTGGAGCCTTTGAGGGTGATGACTTCGGCGTGATGGACGATTCTGTCGATCATGGCAGAGGCCACGACCTGGTCTCCGAAGACATCACCCCAGCGGGCGAAAGGCAGGTTGGAGGTCAGGATCAGCGAGGCGTGCTCGTAGCGTGAGGAAACGAGTTGGAAGAACAGGTTCGCTGCGTCCTGCTCGAACGGTATATAGCCGACCTCGTCGACGATGATCAGCCCATAGCGCCGCAACCGGATGAGCTCCTGCGGTAACCGCCCGTTCTGATGCGCTGCCTGAAGCCGGGCAACCCAATCGATGGCGGTAGCGAACAAAACCCGGTGGCCCAGTTGTGTAGCGCGCAGTCCCAGCCCGGTCGCGAGGTGGGTTTTCCCGGTTCCGGGCGGGCCGAGCAAGACGATGTTGGACGCTTCGGTGAGGAACGCCCCGGTGGCAAGGTGGGCGATGGTGTCGCGTTTGAGGCCGGGCTGGTGGTCGAAGCTGAAGTCCTCGAGCGATTTGCGGGCCGGGAACCCGGCGGCCCTGGCACGGGCTTCGGCTCCGGAGGCTTCGCGAGCGGCGACTTCCCTGGAGAGGACCGCGGCGAGGTATTCTTCATGGGTCCAGCCGGCCTCTCGTGCCTGCTCGGCGAGCCGGGCTGCCGCTTCCCGGATTCGGGGTGCCTTCATGGCCCGGGAGTAGTACTCGATCTGGCCGGCGGTTTCTTTGGTCCCGGGCATTATGCGACCTGCCCGTCATCGAGTGCGACGCCGAACGCACGGTCGTAGTCTGCAAGGTCCCGCAGCCCCGCGGTGTCTTCGGCTGGTGCGGGGTTTTGGAAGGCTTTGCGCAGGGTCCGGGCAGCGTCGACGTGGTCCGGGTCGGTGATGGTCAGTCCGGTGCCCCAGGACCGCGGGTGGACTCCGACGCTTCTGCCGTCCAGGGTGATGTGGACTTTGGCCAGGTCTGCGGTGATCTCGACGAACCTGCCGATGGCCTGCGGGTGGACGGAGTAGTCGTTCGATCCCATCCGGACGTAGTAATCCCGTGGGAGCCTGATTCTCGCGGCGAATCCTGTCACTGGCTGGACCGGCGGCAGGGCCAGCATCGCCGCCTTGTCCTGGGGAAGCAGTTCCGTGGGCCGGGCCCCGGTCCGTCGGACCAGCCGGGCGTTGGCTTTGGGCAGCCACTGGCCGAGCTGGGTGTTGAAGTCCTCGGGTGAAGCGAAGGACCGACCCGGCAGGAATGATGTTTCCAGGAACCCGTTGGCTCGTTCCACCACTCCCTTGGACTCCGGGTCGTAGGGCTTGACCTGCACGATCTTGGTCGCGAGGACCCCCGCAAAGGCGGACACACCGGCCGCGAAGCTGTTCCGGCGACCGATGCCGGTTTCGTTATCCCAGATCAGTCGCCGCGGAACGGCGCCCAAACCACTAAGGAGCTCCCACATGCCAGCGAGCAGATCCCCGGTCATGCGGGACGGAATCATCCGCGCCATGATGAACCGCGAATGCGAGGACACCATCACCAGCACCGGCAGGATTTTCGGCTTCCCGGACCCGACCGGGATCCGCACCTCCGGGAACCATAAGTCGCATTGGGCCTGGTCGCCCGGTTCGTAACTGATCCGATCCGCGGGATCGACCGGTGCGTACTCTGGCCGGATCCTGGCCACGTTCTCCCTGAACCAAGCCGGTGACCCAGTCCACCCCACCCGCTCTGCCATTACGGTGGCTGGCATCCGCGGGTTCTCCTTCAGCAACGCCCGGATAGCCGGCTCGACGGCTTTGATCCCGGAGTCCTGCGGCGCGCGCACATACACCGGCGGCCCCTCGGCACTGACAGCCTTGGCAACCGTATTTCTCGATATGCCCAGCCGCGCGGCTATAGACCTCATCGACTCACCCTCGGCAAGATGCAACCGCCGAATAAGCGCCCAATCCTCCACAGTGATCACCCACCCAATCGTTTGGAACGAGTGGCTCAGTTTTCAACCGTCACAATGGCTCACTTTTCGACCGTCACCGACACCGAACCAGGTCTGGTCATGGGACATCACCGTGCTGGGGGTCCGTGGACCGCGACCGCAGCTTCCCTTCTCTGTCATCCTCGATATGTTTAGCCGCTAGGCAATGGGATGAAGACTCGAACCCAGGCAAGGGACAGACTCTTGAAGCCATCGATATGATCACTGATGCCGTCGCCGGGGACTTCAGAAAAACGCGGCCCGCACGAATTGAGGCGGATAGTGCACCGCAGTTGCGCGGACCTAGTCGACCACGGAGCCAAGTCTGCGGTTTGCAAATAGCCCCGGTTAGTTTGCGACGACATGCCGTCTGGGAACTGGCATCAAGGCAAAAGACAAACTCGCATAGAGAAACGACAGCTGACTCATGCCCACACGCGCTTCGCTCACCGGCGGCACGGCCACGAGTCGGGACCAGGATCCGGTGGATGTTTGCATGTTGGAGAACGGGTCTAGTCACACATCCAGGTCGCGTGACCAGATGCTTGCCCGACGAGCCGACGAAAAAGGAAGAAGTGAGCCCCAAGAGTGCGTACACACGTGGCGGGCAAACGGCGATGCCGAGCCGCTCCCAATATCTTCACGCCGTGGTCGGACGGCCGGTCTTCCTGAATTCACAGGCACGAACCCAGGAAGACCGGCCCCTCCGGATGACCGGTCTATCCCCGGGAGGCCAAGATATTTCTGTCTGTTGTCCAACTTGGGACGGATGAGGCGAACCCGCTGCTTGTCACGAGATAAGCAGCGAAAGAATATCGCATACCCAACCGAAACCCCCAAGTGCAGTGCTGGAAAACAGTGCTTCAGATCTGGCTGTAGGGCGTACCGGGCCCAGTATTTACAAACCGAAAACTTACCAAGCGTAGTCTTCGGGCGCTTCTTTGTATCCAGGAAAGATCTCATCGATCTGCGCCAGCATATGTTCGTCGAGATGTACGTCAATACACCCAACGATATCGTCGAGCTGTTCCACCGTAACGGGCCCAATGATGGGGGCAGTAACCGCCGGCCGCGATAGCAGCCAAGCCAGAGCGACATGTGCCGGATGAGCACCGAATTCCGCACAAAGGCGCTCGTACCGGATGAGCTGGGGACGGAAGCGCTCAAGGAATGCAGTATCAACACGGTGTCCCTGCAAACCGCCTTCGGCTTCGCGAGCGATAATACCCCCTAGCAGCCCGCGCTGCAGTGGAGACCAGGGAATGATTCCCACGCCGTACTGAATTGCGGCGGGGAGGACCTCCCGCTCGACGTCGCGGGTTACCAAGTTGTACTTCGATTGTTCGCTCATCAGACCGAGAAAGTGTCGCGACCGGGCGGCCTCTTGCGCTTGGGCGATGTGCCAACCGGCGAAGTTGGATGAGCCTGTGTAAAGAATCTTGCCTTGAGCCCGCAAAACCTCCATCGCTTCCCAGATCTCGTCCCAAGGTGTATTTCGATCGACATGATGCATCTGATAAAGGTCGATATAGTCTGTCTGCAGCCTTCTGAGCGACGCATCACAGGCCTGCCTGATATGCCGGGCAGATAGGTGCCCGTCATTCGGCCAATCGCTAAGAGGCTGGTAGACCTTTGTGGCAATAACGGTACGCTCGCGACGCTCTCCGCCTTTGGCAAACCAACGTCCAATTACATTCTCTGTCCAGTCCTTGCCTGACTGCCAACCATAGACATTGGACGTGTCCATGAAGTTGATTCCATGCTCCAGAGCCCGGTCCATAATCGCGTGAGCTTCCGGTTCGTCCGCCTCGGGGCCAAAGGCTAATGTACCCAAGCAGAGTCGACTGACCTGCAGACCGCTTCTTCCCAGATGTTTATACTTCATATTCATTTCCTTTTCGATTCTTCATCAGTCAGTCGTCAGAATGACCTCAAATGGAGATGTCGTACACCCGCGCTGCGGTGCCGTGGAAAAGTGCATTCTTCTCCTCCGATGAGGCGCCGGTAACAATGTGCTTCAAAGCGTTCCAGAGCGTTACGTAGTCGCACGATCGACGGTCTGCAGGATAGTTGCTCTCCATCATGCAGCGGTCGACCCCGAACGTCTCGATAACCGCTTCAGTCCATGGTCGCCACACCTGGGCCAGTTCAAGGTATGTGGGAAGCCGGTCCTGAAGTTCGAAACCGAAGCCAAAGTAGGGTTGGCCCATTCCGCCTACCTTGCACACAACGTTCGGGCGCTGGGCGAGGTCAGCAATGAAACCTCGCCACTCATCGAAGGCTTGGGCCGGACCCCCTACCAGGGCGGTGCCGGCTACTTGGCCGATGTGGTTAAGCACGATTGTGGTTTCCGGAAATTCGTCGGCCAACTTCGCTATCTCGGGCAACTGGTGATGAAATACTGCGGTGTCGAAAACGAGGTCTCGACTGGCCAGTTCCTTAAATCCCTGCCGGAACTGTGGATGGCTCATGATGCCGACCTCGGGAGGGTGCGGGACGTAACGCCAGACCGTGGGATCCGGATGCTCCAGCGTGCACTGCCGAATCCCGCGGAAGCGATCAGGGGCAGTAGCAAAGGATCGGTCCAAAAGTTCGCCCACGGCGGCACCGAACCTGAGGTCGGCGTAACCCACGATTGCCGCGTTGATCCGACAGGGCCCATACTTGCCGGTGGCACTAACGGCTGCGACTCCGTTTGCAAATTCAATCTCGCCGATCGGCCGGAGAACTTCGGGGCCGTCTTTGCGCATCATCGACATGGACTCAACATAAACCGTCGCCACGATGTTGTGGCCCCGTTGTGTATCGGCGACGAGGTCCTCGAACATGTAAGGGCTGTCGGCTCGATCTCGAAGGTGGTGCTGCGAATCGATGATCGGCAGGTCCGGCTCCAGGATGGCGCGATTTGAGATGGAGGGGATCGGCATTATCTTCCTCTTGTTCATACTTCGTTACTGATCGAAGTCAGTCGGTGGTGTGGGGGACTGCATCGCCTACGGCCGCCGAGGGGTGGACGTTTGTGGGCTCGGTAAGTCCACCAGAGATGTGGTTTCGATGAATCTCACGGCGAACCAGTACCCCGGTAACGACGCTGATCATCACCATGCCAATCAGATATAGCGTTGGATACATACCCTTTCCACCGTCGGCCTGGGAGAGGGCGGTTGCGACGAATGGGCTCATACCACCGATTGCGGCACCCAGCCCGTAAGAGAAGCCCGCTCCGCTGTATCGGAACTCTGCGTCGAACAGATCCGTGAAGATCGGCTGCTGTACGGCGACCATCGGGGCGGCCCCGATCACGAGCATGACGACGGCGGCTAGCACGATGTTTACGGCATTGCCGCTGCTGAGTGCCCAGATAAACGGGAACGCGAAAACGACTGTAATCATCGCACCAGTGAGGTAAACCCGCAGATACCCCTTCCGGTCGCCCCACTTGGCGGCGAGCGGAATCGTGATCAGGCTTCCACCCGCGGCCACCAACGACGCAGTGAGCAACACAGTGCTGCTGACGCCGGCCTGCGCCTTTGCAAAGGGAATGGAGAAGGTTAACACGATGTATGTGACAACATTCGGGCCGAGGTACATACCAATAATCGTTAGTACTGCAATGGGGTGCTTTTTGAGCGCTGCGATCAACGGCACCTTCTTAATCAGTCCCTGCTTCTTCACGGCCTCGAACTCCGGCGTCTCGGGCACTCCGCGACGGATCCAGTATCCAATCCCTAGGATGACAGCGCTGACGAGGAAGGGGATTCGCCATCCCCATGCATCAAACGAGTCGCTGGGCAATACGGCAGAGAGAATCAGGTACATAGCATTGGCGAGCAGCAGTCCTACGAAGGCCCCGGATTGAACAACGCTCGAGCGAGTCGCCCGCTTCCCGTTAGGGGCTGACTCGATCGCCAGCAGTGTCGCTCCGCCCCATTCGCCGCCAACCGCGAAGCCCTGCAACGCTCGAAGGACAACCAAGAGCACCGGAGCGGCGATTCCGATTTGGTTATGCGTTGGAAGTAGCCCGATCAAGGTGCTGGAGCCACCCATGATCACCAGGGTCAGCGCAAGCATCCGCTTACGTCCGATTCGGTCACCAAAGTGACCGAATACGACACTACCGATTGGCCTGAATAGGAAGCCGACTGCGAAGGTGGCGAAGGCAGCCAGTGTGCCCTGGGCGAGGGAGCCTGGAAAGAACAGCCTGCCGAGCACCAGGGCCGACGCTGTTCCATAGATGAAGAAGTCATACCAGTCTGCGACGGCCCCGATCATGCTTGCCCAAGCGGCCCTTCGAGACCATGTGTTTGCACCGGGATTCCGGTGCGAGATTTGCGGTACGGATGTCATCGTCGACTCCCTCTACGTTTGTCCTGTAATCGTAAGCAGCCATTGTGGCTGCATTTGGTTAAGTAGCCCGGTATGCATGGCAATGGTTCATTTTCCGAATACTGATCCGGTCGCTGAATCCCTTGCCGTAAGAAATCGTTCATATTTATGAACGCGCATACGTGACATTGTGATCCACACTATATTCCCTGAGCGCATCTAGCGCAATGGGGTTGCGTGACGCGCGGAAGATGCCGGCGGGCTCATCATTGCCTGCTCACTGGCCAACCCCGGCCCGCATTCAAAGTCGACTTGAATCGCTGGCGCCGCCGGTCTAAGCGGACGGTATATCGGCTCGGGGCAGTGGTCGTTGAGTGGTTCAGTCTGACCGTCGACCAAGCGGGAGCGCCGCTACGTGCATGCGCCGATTCGGGACGCGCATGGATTCCGGGGGATCTCCAACGGCTTATCTCTCCGAGTAGAGCCGCAAGCTGCGTGGTTGCATCGACGCTCCCGTCACGCGCCCCTTTGGAGGGGTCAAGGGGGACTTCTCGGCGTGCCAGTGTGCGGAGCATGCGACCTGCCTATGGGTCGGTGGTGTAGTTATAGGGCTGCTAAGGATCGCAACACGGAGCCCCGGCTTGTCGGGGTCTGATCCTGGATTCCTTGGCTTGAACAAGACGCCCAGGCTTGCAGGCCTCCGTCTACAACTACCAACACCCCGGACTGTTGTAGCGCTAGGGCCGTGCCGAGGCTAATGGGCGAGTGCCGCGTTCCACTCGAGGTTAGGGCAATGACGCCACAACGTTGACCGCCATCTTGGATCTTCACAGAGATGGGTCGGAAATTGCGGGCGCCAAGCTCGGCTGCACCTGCGTGATCGGGAATGTCTCGCACCTCGTAGTCGAGGCACTCTCCGGAGAAGGTTCGTAGTTTCAATAGGGTGGCTTTGGCGCCGTTGGACGCTCCGATAACCACCGCCGACCCCACGAACCTACCCGGATCTCCCTGCTGACTGCACGTGTCTTTCATGCTTCCTTCTTGACTATTGCAAGACGCTGAGACACGGAACATAAGACCGCGCGCGTCCAAGCAATCGAGATTTGCCCGAACTGGAGACTTGACTTCTGTTGTTACTATCCCATATAACGGGATTCTGTTCAACAGCTGTGGATCATCCATCTTGATATTCCGGACCATTCACAAGCAATCCAGCAAGTCAGCTCTACGCGCTTCTAAATCGTCACCCGCCAAAGAGTTAATGCGAGTCCCGGTCCTGAAGGAATTGCTGGTGTCCGACCGCGCCGGGAAGCGCAGCGATCCTTCTCCTTGAAGACCAAGAAACCAACGAGGAGGAACGTAAAGTTACGCGCCAAGGTGACGGGCCGTCCGGACTCACTATCGGCCCAGCCACCCTCCGTCGGCAACTTCGAGCCGCCGTCCATGATGCAGAGGGCGGGGCTGACGAGATCTGGCCGCGGGGATGACAAGGTTGCCCGGTAAGTCGAAAGGGCAAGCGTCCAGCACATGTGATTCCGCACTCTGGTCATGCCGGCGATTTGGGATTCTCAGGACAGCGATGTAAGCGGCAACTTTAAACTGACCGGAGTCGGAAAATCCGACTGACCGTTCGCGGCAGGGTTTTGACCCGTGGCGG